>JAGXHS010000089.1 GCA_024636075.1 Propionibacteriaceae bacterium | reverse complement strand
GTCGCACTTCACAGGAGAATCAATGACCACCACCAGCACTGACGTGGGCGATGCACTTGAGCAATCCGGCTCGGACTCCTCATACAACCGCAGCCTCGCCCGCAGCAACGAGATCCAGACGCGGATCGCCCAGGAACCAGATGCCTTCCGGATGCTGACCGGCGACCGACCCACAGGCAACCTGCACATCGGTCACTACTTCGGATCGCTCGCCAACAGGGTGCGGCTGCAGGAGGCCGGGGTGGAGACCTTCCTGGTGATCGCCGACTACCAGGTGATCACCGACCGTGATGGTGTCGGCCCGATCCGGGAGCGGGTCTTCTCGTTGCTCGCCGACTACCTCGCCGCCGGGATCGATCCGGAGCGCACCACCATCTTCACCCACTCGGCGATCCCGGCGCTGAACCAGCTGATGCTTCCCTTCCTCAGCCTGGTCACCGACGCGGAACTGCGCCGCAATCCCACGGTCAAGTCTGAAATGGACCTCACCGGTGACCGGCCGATGTCCGCTCTGATGCTCACCTACCCGGTGCACCAAGCCGCTGACATTCTGTTCTGCAAGGCGAATCTGGTGCCTGTCGGAAAGGACCAGCTACCCCACCTGGAGCAGTCCCGGGTCATTGCACGACGTTTCGACGAACGCTACGGACGGGTCATCGACGATCAGCCGGTCTTCCCCGCCCCCGAAGCGCTGCTCAGCAGCAGCGGCACGATCCTCGGTCTGGATGGTTTCAAGATGAGCAAGTCGCGCGGCAACGTGATCGAGTTGGGAATGACTGCCGCGCAGACCGCGAAGCTGCTGAAGCGGGCCGTCACCGATTCGGATCGGTTCATCACATACGATCCAGCCAATCGACCCGAGGTCAGCAACCTGGTCAACATGGCCGCCTTGAGCACCGACCAGGATCCCGGCGCCGTCGCCGAGCAGATCGGCGACGGGGGCGGCGGCGGGCTGAAGAAGTTGGTCACCGAAGCAGTCAACGAGAAGTTCTCGGAGCACCGGGCACTCCGCAACGAGCTGGTCGCCGACCATGATCATCTCGTCGACGTGTTGCGGCGGGGCAACCAGCGCGCCAACGAGGTGGCCGACGACACCCTCGGCGACGTCCGGCGCGCGATGCAGATGACCTACTCGGACTGATCGCCACCCGACTCACCGCGCGGCGAGCGGCGGCGGCGCCGAGCTCGTGCGGGTTTGCCGTCCGCCGAGTTGGAGACCGGATCGGCAGGGGCCGCGGAATCGTTTGGCGCGTCGTGGTGGGTTTGCGGCTGTTCGGATGCGCTGGCCTGGTCGCCGACCGGCTGGCCGTTGCGGGTCCGGCTGCGCTTGCGCTTGCGCCGCGGACGATCTCCTTCGCTGCGCGTGCGGCCACTCTCACCGCGGGGGTGGCTCTTGTCAGAACGAGGTTCGCCCGAATCAGTCGGCGGTTTCGCGGAGGCCAGACGCCCCTTGGTTCCGGCAGGGATTCTCAGTTCCTCGAGGAGGTGCTCAGAGTTGGAGTAAGTTTCGGGCGGATTGTCGAAATCCAGGTTGAGCGCCTTGTTGATGACCTTCCACCGGGTGGAATCGGCCCAGTCAACCAACGTCACGGCGATGCCCTTGGCGCCTGCTCGTCCAGTGCGACCGATGCGGTGCACGTAGGCCTTCTCATCATCAGGGCATTCATAGTTCACGACATGCGAGACACCGGTGACATCGATGCCGCGCGCAGCCACGTCTGTGGCCACCAGGACCTGCACCGCTCCGCTGCGGAACTTGCGCAGCGCCTTCTCCCGGGCGGCCTGGTTCAGGTCACCGTGGATGGAGGTGGATTCGAAGCCTCTGTCGGCCATGTCGTCGGAGAGCCGCTGGGCGGAGCGCTTCGTCCGGGTGAACACCATCACCTTCCCGACCTCGGTTGCCTGCAGCAACCGACCAAGAATCTCCGGCTTGTCGAGATTGTGCGCCTGATAGATGAACTGGGTGGTGTCCGGGACCGTGGCTTGCGCGTCTTGGCCCTCGGCGCGGACGTTGACCGGTTGGCTCAGGTGGGTGCGCGCCAAGGAGACGATGGCCGACGGCATGGTGGCGCTGAACAGCAGCATCTGCCGACTGGCCGGTGCCATCGAGATCAAGCGCTCGACGTCGGGCAGGAAACCCAGGTCCAGCATCTCGTCGGCCTCGTCCAGCACCAGCATCCGCAGGTACCGCAGGTCCAGCGAGCCGCGGTTGGCCAGGTCGAGCACCCGACCAGGGGTGCCGACCACGATGTCCACGCCGGCTTTCAGTGCCTCCAACTGCGGTTCGTAGCCGACGCCACCATAGACGGTGAGCACCCGGGCCTTGCGCACCCGGGAGGCGATCTCCAGATCCTTGGAAACCTGCAGCGCGAGTTCTCGGGTCGGACACAGGACGAGTGCCTGCGGTTTGCCGTGTTCGATGATCTCATCGGCGTTGTCGTCGTTCGTCAGGATGGCCCGCTGGATCAGGGTGATCCCGAAGGCCAGTGTCTTTCCGGTGCCGGTACGTGCCTGCCCGATCATGTCGGTGCCCTCGATGGCGATCGGGATGGCGAGGACCTGGATCGGGAAGGGATGGGTGATCCCCACTGCCGCCAGTGCTTCCTGGATGTCGGCGCGCACGCCCAAGTCTTCAAAAGTGACCGTCGGGTCAGCCTCGGGTGCCTCAGTTGTCGTGTCTTCTTCTCTCAATGCCTTGAGCCCGTCAATCGTGTGATGTGCCTCGCGGTGCCAAGATGACCGCGCCGGGCACAGTTGTTTTAAGAGTCTGTGGTCTCAGGCCGAAGTCTACTCCTGGCCCTTCGCGTCGCACAGTGTGCGAGCACAACCAACCGCTAGCCTAGCGTCATGACTTCGGTATCGACAGTTCGTGACCCGGCCAGCCGTGGGGTGGTCGATCTGTTGGGCATCATCGCATATACCTCGCTGGCGTCATTCGAGCACATTGCCCACGAGGCGGCTGGTGCTCCGACACTGGCTGACAAGTTGCAGATGTCCAGGATTGCAGCTGCCAGGTTCAGACACCTCGATCGGGTCGAGGCCGAGTTGCAGAACGTGTCCAGTGACCTGCAGTCGGCGATGGAACCGTTCGAGCGGCCGGTTGACGACTTCCACTCCGCCGCCGCACCGCACACCTGGGCGGAGTCGTTGTTGAAGCTGGTGATCGTCAGCGGTCTGGTGAATGACCTGGTGGCTGAGGTGGCTGACAATCTGCCCGCAGGCTTCACCGAAATAATGCGGGGTAGCGTCGTCCCGGGCGAGTTGTTGGACTATCCGACGCAGCGGCTGAGCCAGTTGATCACCGAGGATCCCGCCCAAGTGGGTCGCCTCTCGTTGTTCGGTCGGCGACTGTTGGGTGAGGCGCTGGGCCAAGGACAACGAATCGCAGCCAGGCACGACTCGCTGACCAGCCTGATCACGGGGTCACCGAGCGAACCTGCCGACGATCTGGCAAAGGTCAGCGAGATCATTTCGCGGCTGGTCGGCGCCCACTCCGCCCGGATGGATCGTCTGGGTCTGACCAGCTGAGGGTTGACCCCCCCCGTCGGTTCAGCTCAGAAGTCGTCGGTTCACATCAGAAGGCGCCGAAGCCGACGGCCCGGGCATTCTCCTGCCCGAGGTCCAGATAGGCGACCTGCTGCGCCGGCACCAGCACCCGGCGCCCCTTCTCGTCGGTGAGTTCCAACACGTCGCCAGCACTGAGGGCTTTGCGCAACTGCTCAGCGACCTCGTCGCTGCTCATCGATGACTCAATACTGACTTCGCGGGCAATGTCCCGGATTCCGATCTTGATCTCCACACCGACGAGACTACCTGCAGATCAATCAGGCGGTTCAGTTGATCCGCGCCAGCGCCACGGTGATGTTGTCATGGCCGCCAGCTCTGTTGGCCCAATCGACCATTCGCCGGGCTGTGTCGGCAGCGTTGTCGGTGGCGCACTCACCGATCACGCCAGCCATCTGGTCAGGTTCCGAGGCGTAGTTCCACAATCCGTCGGAGGAAAGCACCAGCCATCCGGCTCCTTCTGTGCGGCACTCTCTCACCCGTGGGGAAGCATCCGGCGTGTCGGGCCCGATCCAACGCGTGATCGCATGGGCCTGGAAACTCCGTTCCGCCTGCTCCCGGCTCATTCCCATCTCAATCTGGGCCTGCGCCATCGAATCGTCGACGCTCAGCGTGACGTGCCGGCCATCGTCTGCGATCCAGTAGGCACGACAGTCTCCCGTTGATCCGACACGGATCAGGCCCTGCTCGATGACGGCGACAATCAAGGTGCAGGTCCCGATCGGCTCCGATGGTTCGCCGCCGTTCAGGACTGCTGACTGCGCGGCTGCGAAGCCGTCGGCCAGCGTGGAATCATCCCCCAGCAACGCGCCGCAGGCCGCCTCGGTGGCGCGCAATGACGATCCCTCGGAGCCCTGGGAGGTGGACACCCCGTCGCTCACTGCCAGTACGGCAGTACGCGCATTCTGGAAGGAGGGTGCGGCAGCGAGCGCAAGGGCGTCCTGGTTGATCCGGTGGCGCTGACCTCGGTCGCTGCAACCACCCAGCCAATCGGTGGGGGCCAACACGAAATGGTCCCGAGCCACGGCGCCGTGGTCGTCCCCGTCGGTGTCCGGCATGGGTTCGATGGGAGCGTCGTGATCCGGCCTGGAGGAAGTCACAAGGAGGAGTCCATCACGGGTTCACCGACTGGGGCAAGCTTCGGGACACCGAGCCATCCAGCAGCTCTGCCCACAGGTCGCCCTGTTCGGCGATTCTCTGCAACACCATCTCGCTGGTGAAGCGGAGGGCGTCGGGCGTCGACACGGACGCGACCTCGTCCCAGGAGACCGGTGTCGACACGGTGGGGGTGTCCCGGGCTCGCAATGAATACGCAGAGATGGTGTTGCGGGAGGCCATGTTCTGCAGGTAGTCGATGTAGATCCTGTTTCGTCGTTGCTGCTTGTTCATGCTCATCACGAACCGGTCGCCGTGCCGTGAGGTGACCAGCTGGCCGACGCTCTTCACGTAGTCCACGCAGAGCTGGGACGGGGCGGGCTGGATCGGTGCGTAGACCTG
>JAGXHS010000088.1 GCA_024636075.1 Propionibacteriaceae bacterium | reverse complement strand
AGATGTGTATAAGAGACAGCCCGTGATGATCGCGAGGTGTCTACTTCCGCCCGCGTCGCACGTGGGCGATTCGCTCCGACCTCAGTCGATCGATTGCACTGTCGTCCAGGGGCGACATGTCGCGATCCGTCGCCATGGTCAGCAGATGATCAGCCAGCTGGGGATTGCGGGCCAGGATCGGCCCGTGTGGGTAACTGCCGATCACCCGTCCCTGCACTGCGCCCTCGGTGCCGTCGTTGGCGTTGCCGACGCCGATCTCCACGGCGGCCAACGGACGTGCTCCGCGACCGAGGGTGGTGTGACCGCCGTGGTTCTCGAACCCGGTGATCAGACTCTGGCTGCCGTCAGGGCGTTCCCAGCGGGTGAGGATCTCACCGACGGCTCGTTCCGGAGCGCGTCGCGTGTCGACGTCGAGGAGCCCGAGCCCGGCGACAACGGTGTCGTTGTCGCCGACGGTGTAACTGTTGCCGCAGATCTGGTAGCCGGCGCACACAGCGAACAGGACGGCGCCCGATTCCAGCCCACGGTACAGTCCACCGTCCGCGGTGATGGCATTCGCCGCACTGATCTGCGCCATGTCCTCGCCGCCGCCCAAGAGGTACAACTGGGCGTCCGACGGAATTGGGTCCCCCGGTTCCACCACCTCCAGCTCGGCGCTGATGCCGCGCCACTCCAGCCGCTTGGCCAGTACGGTCGCGTTGCCGCGATCCCCGTAGATACCCAGCAGAGACTGGTAGATGAGGACGATCTTCACCGGCTTCATGTCAGGCCTCCGAGTTTGCGCAGCTTCTGGAACGGTGTGTAGGTCGCGATCACGTCGACGGAATCAGCGCGGTCGGTGAGCGCGTCACCAAGATCGTGTACCACAGTGTGCCGCACGCCGGCGTAGCTCAACCGAACGGCCAGATCCCGGGCTCTTGGCCCGGTGGCGATCACGTGGCGGCCCACCAACTGCTCGAACTCGACATCCCACAACCACGAGACGTCACGCCCGTCCGCAGCCGCCGAGTCGATGGCCAGCACGACCGGGTCGGTGCCCACCAGGGGTAGCGATTCGGCCCAACCGGCCGGGTTCTTCGCCAGCAACAATCGTGCCCGGCAGCTGCCGAAGTGGGCGGTCGCAAAACGTCCGGCGGGGGAGGTGACGGTGGCCATCCCGGCCAGAGCGGCCTTGACATCGATACCCATCTCCCGTGCCGCGGCCAGCGCGCAGGCCGCGTTGGCACGGTTGAATCGGCCGGGTACCTGAAGATCGAGCCGATGGGTCGCCCCGTTGGAGTCGGTGACCACGTCGCCTTCGACACGGTACCGGGCCTCGGGTTGGGTGAGTTCACAGCCGGGGCAGTCCCACCGTCCGACCTCGTCACGGGTCAACATCGAGCCGCACTCGGGGCACAGGCTGGCGTCCTGAAGCCAGCCCGAACCGGTGTCCACCCAGACGGTGTGACGTGCTGGCCCTGCGGACCAGACCACCAGCGGGTCGTTGGCGTTGGCGATCACCACCGGTCCAGCGGCCCCGGCCAGTTCCAGAGCCTGCCGCCAGCCGCGACCGAGCGCCTTGATCTCGTGATGCCGATCAAGCTGATCCCGGCTGAAGTTCAACAACACCAGAGTCTCCGGTGATCCGAGCCGAAGCACGTCACCGACGACGCGTTCATCGGTTTCGAGAACGGCAATGCCACCAGCAGGTGCGACGACGAGCGCCGCAGCGATACCGCCGTGCAGGTTGGCCCCGTCAGCGTTGGTGACGACAGTCTCTGATCCGCTCCCGGCCCGCACCGCGGCGGCGAGCAGGTGGGTGGTGGTGGTCTTGCCGTTGGTGCCGGAAATCACGGCGATCCGACGATCAGCCAGCAGTTTCCCGAGCGCCTGTGGGTCCAGCCGCAGCAACACCTGACCCCTGATCGATGCGCCCGATCCCCGCCCGGCCGCCTTCGAGGCCACGGCTGCGAGCCCACCGGCGGCTGAGGCGACGGCGAGACGGGAGCGGGACAACCAACTGGGCACTGCTGATTCAGCCATGCAGCCATTCTTCCAGTTGATGAGGAGTTCACCGGGAGCATCCACCGGAGGAGCTGGCCCGGTGTGGAGAAGAAGGTGGCTGGGTGTGCTGAGCGAACCGGGTGGCCACACCCTCCTGGTCAGACTCGTGCTCACCGCGCGGGGCTAGAATCCGGCCATGTCGCGCAGCAAAGCTCCCAGGCTCGTCGCCTTGGTGGCTGTCGCGCTGCTCGTGGGATGCATCGCTCCGGCTGCTGATAGTCCGACGACGCCGACGACGCCCTTGGTTAGTGCGATATCGGCCCCGCCGGAGCTCGACGACATCTCGACACTGACACCCGCTCCCGAGGACGCCGGTGACGACATCCCCGCGCGGCCCGAGTGTCAGATGGCGTCCTGGACTGCCAACGCCCCGCCCGTGGTGTGCGAGTTCGGAGACCCGGACTCAGACACGGTCGTGATGCTGGTCGGCGACTCGAAGATGGTGCAGTGGCGACCCGCGTTCGAAGTGCTCGCCGAGCAGAACGGGTGGCGGTTGATCCAGATCACCAAGTCTGCGTGCGCCTTCACCGATGCGATGACCGTGTACAAGGGTAGGGAGTGGACCGACTGCCGTCAGTGGGGTCAGGCCGTGCTCGACATGATCCTCGAGGAGCAGCCGGACCTCGTGATCACGTCCCATCGTCGACCCACCGCGATCGTCGGTGACGATCCTGGCGAGGTCACGCCGGAGGCGATGGTCGACGGGCTGGTGTCGTACTGGTCGCAACTCGTCGACGCCGGGATCGAGACCGCGGTCCTCTTGGACAACCCTGGGCCGCGTGACTTCGAGGTACCCGAGTGCCTGATGGAGCATCCCGACAACTTCTCCGCCTGTACCTTCGACGTCGGCGCGGGACTTGCAGCCTCGGCGACGCCGGTCCAGCTCGCTGCTGCCGAGCAGGTTCCAGATGTTCGGGTGCTCGACCTGAACGCCGACGTATGCCCCGAGGTGGAGTGTGAACCTACGGTCGATGGCGTGCTCATCTTCCGTCAGGGAACCCACATCACCGCGACCTTCGCTGAGGCGATGGCCCCCAGGGTCGCAGCACTGCTGGACTAGGAGTCCTGCGGGCAGCCGACTTGGGAGCGCCTTGGTAGGCGTCCTTGTGGCCTTCTTCCACGCCTGCTCGATGCGCACGACCGGTTGTGTGGCGTCGAGGTCGAACGACTCGCGTGTTTCGCTGGGAGGCGATCCAGTCGGCGACGATGCCTGACGCATCTGCCGGGACGTGGCTCCCCCGACGCGGTCGACGAGCGCGGTGAAGGTCTCGCTCACCGGGTTGGTGCCGGGCTTGAGGCGGAATCGGATCTGTGCGGTACGGCATCCACCGCGCCACCGTTTTCTCGCACCTCCGTCGCCGGAACGCACCGAGCCGTCGGTCGGGGCTCGGTCTCGACGAGAAGGCAGAGGCCGTGCGCCTGGCGCGAGCGGGCGTCTCGATGCGGGCGATCAGCCGGAGGATGGGAGTGGGCCGCAAGGCCGTTCGCGCTGCTCTGGTCGAGGCGGGGATGCTCCCGCCGGACCAGTCGGACGAGGTGTAGCTCACGGGACGCACCGGACCGCGGCATGGGGCCGGCGGCTCGGCGCCCTCGGAGAGGGCAGGACCGCTCGGTTCCTAGCTCAGGCTCGACTCACGGATCATGGTCGCAGGCTCTGAGACAGCGTCAGTGCCCTCCTCGGCGCACGCTGCACCCGGCGAGCGTTCCACTCGTGCGCGCGAGCACGGACGAGCAGGATCAGGCTCACCGGGCCGATCCAGAGCATCTTGAGAACGCTCCAGAGACAGATCAGTACTGCGAGGTGGAGCCACCCTGGGCCACCAGAGTCGATCACGGTCGTAAACCAGTAGGCAAGCGCCAAGTACGGGATGGCGAGCAGCATTGCGGGCAGGCCCCACTTCAGTCCGCGACGGGTGCGGACCAGATCAAGCACGATGTTGCTCGGCATATAGCGGCGCAGGAAAGAACGGAGGCGGACACTGGCCGTCCACAGAAGGGGGATCATCATCGGCTCCTCTCACGCATGAGTCATCGGCGAGACGGTGCGTGGAGAGTGACCCGAAAGCCTGCCGCGAAGGGCCCAAAGTGAAGGAGAAATCCGCCTCACTCTCAACCCTACGCCTTCACGGCGGCCATCGCCTCAGGACAAAGAAAAGCCCTGCTCACAAGGCACATCCCTCACCAACTCGAGGAGGTCTGAGGCTTGGACAACTCCGCTAGGAACCTGATAGCCGGAGCGGGCTCTCCAAGTGTGCTGATAGCGATATCCAACACACCCGCGACTGCCTCCTGCTCGAAGTCTTCACGAATGCCGAATCTATCTATCCAAGAACGTTGGGAGGTGCCGTCGGGGAGGTCTTGCAAGACCCCATCTGCTTCGCTCATCAGCGCTTGAACCTCTTCCCTTCGAGTTTCGGGCCGTGAGCTGAGCCGGACCATGCCGGTCACAAGCATTAAGGCGATATCTGGGTTGTTGGGGTGCTGGGCCGCCACGGTTCGCAGGTCCTCCACCACCTCCCGGGTCTCGGTCACCTCCACACCGCTCTTGTTGGTGAGGTTGAACAGGCCCATCGAGAGTCCCAGGGCGATGTCGGGGTCGTTGGGGTGCTGGCCCGTGACGGTTCGCAGGTCCTCCACCACCTCCCGGACCTCGGCCACCTCCACACCGCTCTTGTTGGTGAGGTTGAACAGGCCCCTCGAGAGTCCCAGGGCGATGTCGGGGTTGTTGGGGTGCTGGGCCGTGACGGTTCGCAGCTCCTCCACCACCTCCCGGACCTCGGCCATCTCCACACCGCTCTTGTTGGTGAGGATGACCAGGCCCCTCGCGAGTCGCAGGGCGATGTCGGGGTTGTTGGGGTGCTGGCCCGTGACGGTTCGTAGCTCCTCCACCACCTCCCGGGCCTCGGTCACCTCCACACCCGCCGTCGCGGTGAGGCTGACCAGGCCCCTCGTGAGTTGCAGGGCGATGTCGGGGTTGTTGGGGTGCTGGGCCGTGACGGTTCGTAGCTCCTCCACCACCTCCCGGACCTCGGTCACCTCCACACCGCTCTTGTTGGTGAGGCTGACCAGGCCCCTCGCGAGTCGCAGGGCGATGTCGGGGTTGTCGGGGTGCTGGCCCGTCAAAACCCTCAGCTCCTCCAGCAGCCTGTGAACCTGGCCGGGAGCAAGATTGTCGTCGGAGGTGCGCTGTAATAGTGACTCGGCTCTTAGCAAGGGCAATGTCTCGGGGTCCACACAGATAGGACTCCACTTGGGGCCTTCGGCGGACACCTTTTGCAGGATTGACTCGACGGGGATCCACGCCAACTGCCGGGTGCTGTTGACGAATGCGGTCAGGACTCCAGCCGTGCATTGCTGCACAACGACCTTGTAGTCCGGGCGATGCTCTTCCATCCAGAGCAGCATTGAGGCATTTGCTTCGGCGCGCACATGTTCCGGCTGGGTTTCGTCTTCCGCCAGGTCTATGAGTGCCTGGAACTCATCGAGTTTTGCATCGCTCAGGCGCAGGGCAAGGAGCGTGCCTTCCCACTCCTCTAGCACCGACTCCATCTTGCTTGACAGTTCCTCGTTTTGTGTGATGTCACGGGAGGGCAGGGCAGATTGGAGGCGTTGTTCAAGATTGGCTGGGTTTGTTTCACTAGCGTCGTTGTCCACTGTCTTTGTGCCACAGCACATGATGGCGCGTACGGCCAAAGTGGTCAGTTCTTCTTCGTCCCGGCGTGTGTCCGCCAGTGCGACGAGCTGGTCTCGCACATCGGTGCGTGGGTGGAGGGGGTCCAGGGCCGTGGCCAGCGATCTTGCGAGTTGAAGTACCTGTGCTTGGTTGGGAGGCGGCGTCAGTAACCCGGTGGGTGTCATGACTGCAGCAATCTTGGGTGCTGTTGGGTCGAGATCCGCCAACGCACGTGAGAGGAAAGCGGCGTATTGTTCCGGGGAGTGCTCCCATACGCTCTGGGTGAACGTGTACCGCTCTTCTTCCTCCCAGTCAGAAAGTCGAGCGATGACGAGGTACTCCCCGGGTATGTCTGGCCGGAACGGGAGGACGTCGTCTGTTGAACCGCCGCAGCAGGCTCTGATCTTTCTCCGCAGGCCCTGTATTTTGAGGTTGGTCTGGCCTTCGAACATTGTCACAAGCCAATCGGGGACATCGCGGGTGACGTCATGGATCGGGGTGCCCGTGGCGGTGGAGAATGCCCACAGGTCCAAGACAGTGCCGGCCCAGTCTGGGGAAACCTTGTGTTCGATCTGTTGCAGCTCGCGCTGGTAGATGATGCCATGCAGGTCGTTGATGCTCCATGAACGCCAGCCCTCATCCGATGGGTCGACCAGATACGTCCGCGCCAAAAACAGCAGGAAAAGAGGCCGTTGAGTATCCGGATCGATGCTGGTCTTGAGACGTTCGATGAGTGCTTCGGCAACCTCCTCGGGAATGACGCGCACGACTGCTGACCCCGGACCTCCTTCCGCGCAAGGTGTCTGCGTCTCCCCGTCTTCATCGACGGGCGCTTCGTTACTTCCGACCGACCGAAGAATATTCATCAGGTCACCCTCACTCAACGGCTTCTCCGCCAAGGTGACTACGGGGTGCGGCGACTCGAGCTTGGCTCGGTGCTGCTCCAAATCCAATGCGCTCCAGGCGCGGCCGATCTCCTGATGCCAGGCAGGGGGGCGCTCAGTCACGTCTCCGCCCGGCCAGCTGTCGCGCTCGACCATCACGACCCTGATCCGTCGGGTAGGCTCCGTTGGTAGTTGGGCGAGCCACTTGGCGACCCGTTCCGTGGCGAAGGCGACGTAGTCCAGGACCAGCAGCATGTCCGCTGGGGAGTTCTTGAGCGACGCCGGTGGTGGGGTCTCCAGTGCCGAGCGGTGCAGGAAGAACGCCTCCCAGCCCCGCCTCTGCATCCGCAGGCATAACTCGCGCGCGAGCCGCGACTTCCCGGAACCACCCGGACCCGTGATGGCCTGCCATCTCCACTCGTCGGAGTCGGTTCCGCCGCCGTTCTGGTTGATTCCGCCACCGCAGAACCTGATCAATTCCCGAAGTTCCTCTTCCCTGCCGTAAAACTCGACGGCGTCAGACCAGAAATCCAGCAACCCGTCCCCGCGGGTCTCCCGTTCCTGCGGACGAAGGCCAGGGGAGGACAGCAACTCCAATGAAACCCAAAGATTCTCAATCCTAGAGTCCAGTTCACCCAGCACAGCCCTGTGCTGGCGCGACTCTCGCTCCAGCGTGCTACGTGCTTCGTCCGATCCGCGGATCGTCGCAGCCAGTGCGTACATCACCAGGAACGTGCGGTCAGTCAACATAGTCCGGATTATCGAGCTCAAAAACCTCTCGCCTGCCTGTCGGCAGCCGGGTTCATAGGGGTCGTTGAGACCCACCTTCGGAACGTTGAGCAGGGCATTTACCGTGGGTATCCTCCCGGCCACCACGCAATCCATCACATATTCAACGCATGCTTTACGGTCTGGTTCCGGCGTCCGATTCCCCTCCTGACGCCGGGCCTCCTCCGCCAGATGCCATCCACGATTCGCCAGATTCTTGAGTGTCTTATGCCAGGCGTTGAGGTCCGTCCCCGCGCGAAGGCTACCAACGATCGTAGACAGCGACGCACCCGCGCCCAACCAGTCCTGCCCAACCGCCGATCCCAGCGTGGCAGCCCCCAATGCCGCGTAGTGCCCTGACCTCAAGCCCGCCACCTCAAGAGCGGTCAAGGGCATCGGGGTCAGGTCTGTGGCTTCTTGTATCTCGTCAGACCCGAACACCGTCCCACCCTCCTTTTCGGCCGTGAATACTCGCAGGACTGAAGCATCCCCACGATTACCGCCGCTCGCATGCGCCGTCGCGGGTCGTACGGGGGACCTGCTCAAACCTTGCAGGGCTCATCATGCCAAGAGCTGAACGGCACGCGCAGGCTATCGGCCAATTCCACACACTCAGGATGATGACCGGGCCCACACAGGCTCTGCTGAAGGGACCGGTGCACGTTTGCGTGACAGGGTTGACTTCCTCCAACCTTCGGGTCAGACGAGTCAAGCCTCGCCGAGGCAAGCGGTCATTGGTGTTCACGCGCGTCTTCCGGGAAGACGGCGGATTCCCGGGTTAGTTCGTAGAATTGTAGTGGAAGGGTTCCGACATGAAGCGATTGCTCAAAGCCTTGGCGCTTGGGGGTCTTCTGATCCTCACCGCCTGCGTACCCACACCCACGACCTCGCCGAGCCCTTCTCCGTCTGCTCCGGCGACCACGACCGTCACCATCTACTTCCGCAACTCCGTGCTGGATCCTGGGTCCAGCGACTGTGCGCAGGTGTACGCCGTTCATAGGGACGTCCCTGCAACGAGTGATGTGCTGACGGCGACGCTAAAGGAGCTGTTGGCAGGACCGACCGCCGCCGAGACGGCAAAAGGCTACGCCTCGTGGTTCTCCTCGGCGACCGCGCAGTCGCTTGTCAGTGCCAAGGTCAGTGGCAACACGAGCTATGTGAATCTCACCGACCTGCGGACCGTCATCCCCAATGCCAGCACGTCATGCGGCAGCGCGTCCCTGCTGGCGGAGCTGCGGACCACCGCCCAACAGGGAGGAATGACGCCACGGGTGCTGTTCGCGATCAACGGTCAGCCCAAGACCTTCTGGGAGTGGTTGCAGGTCGGCTGTTACGCCTCCAATGACAACTGCGATCCGGCACCGTTCGCAAGCTGACCTGTTCAAGCCCATGGTTTCCTGTCCGCACAGAAGGACACGACCACGCGAGAGTCGGCCGCATCTGGCCGCGGACCTGGCGCAAGGTTCCGCTCATACAGCTCATAGCGGACCAATGCGTCCTCGAACCTCTCGACCAGTCGGCTCAGGAAGAAGTTGACCTGTTGCTCCATTAGGCTGGCACGTTCTGGGCTCAAATCGTCAAAGTTCCCATGCGCAGCATCGTTTCGAAGACCGGCCATCTCTCGCTGTCCTTCATCTCCTGCTTTGAGATGAGGTCGTTCTCGCAGAGCGCCTTTCTTTAGGCGACAACCGACCAGGCCCAGCCAGGAGGAGGTCATCAACGGTGAAGGTGCCCCCGAGCTGGGAGCAGGATCGGATCACCACTTCACTGGAGAGCATCGGCCACCGGATCAAAGCACATCACGGGGAGTATGCCGAAGCCCGAGCCAACCACGATGACTCGCTGAACCTGCTGTCCAACGTCGCCGACATCTACGCCAACGCCGACGACGCGAACCGGCGGCTGTGCAACCAGGCGCTGTTCAGGGCGATCTACGTGGATGAGGACAACGACGTGCGGGTCGGCTACCGGACGCCGTACGACGGGCTGAGCGATGC
>JAGXHS010000087.1 GCA_024636075.1 Propionibacteriaceae bacterium | reverse complement strand
GTAGTGGTTGTCGACCACACCCTTTGCACCCCGTCGGCTGGGGGTGAGCAGGGTGAGGGTCACAGGGACGGGCTCGCGCGTGATGGAGGGAGTCGGATGTTCTTTTCAATGAGGCTGGCTCCCATCGGGGGCGTGCAGCGCCTGGTATTCGCTGTGGCCGGTGTCAGCGTCCTGGCCCTGCTCTTGGTCGGCTGCACGGCGGGCGCCAATCCGGAAGTCGGGCAAGGCGCTCACGATGCGGGGTTCTGGCTCGGCCTGTGGCAGGGGATCATCGCGCCCATCACGTTCCTGGTGTCACTGTTCAACCACAGCGTCGGCATCTACGAGGTGCACAACAGCGGCGGCTGGTACGACTTCGGCTTCCTGCTCGGGATCTCGGCGTCCTTCTCCGGCGGTGGTGCTGGCGCCGCCGGCAGGTCACGATCGAAGGCGGCTCGCTGATGGCAGGAATGTGGGAGGTCTGCCGATGAGCAAGGTCCTGCCGGAGGTGAAGGAGATCGCGCCTGGCGTCTTCTCCTGCGGTCCTTGGGGCCGAACCCAGACGACCGCTTCCGGGAGGACTCGGGTCATTCGTGGACGACCACGCCCGCCGGCGGGACGGTGAGCAGTACTGACTTGCCGTTGCGTGCCTCGACGCTGACCGTGGTGCCGCGTTGGGCCGGGTCGGTCGAGTGGAGGCACCGGAGTTCCTGGCCCGCCTCGTGCAGATCATTGTCAATGGTCACCCACGCCGTGCGCGGCTGGTCGGGGTCGGTGTTGATGGCGCACAGGAATTCCTGACCGTTGAACAGCCTCGACCAGGCCACCACCGAACGAATCCGGCCACCGAGCATCTCGGGCAGCCCGAAATCCACCCCGTTGCCCGAGATCGGGCGCAGGTACTGCCGTCCGCGCCGCAGCGCCATGTGGCGACGCCGGAGGTCCAACAGCTCGACGAGGGCCCGGTAACCGGCGGCGTCCTCGTCGAAGAAGTGCCGACCGGAGCTGCGGAAAGCACCGAACGGGCCGCCGAACATCGCCTCCCTGATGTAGCGGTCATTGCCGCCCGCGCCGTCGAACGCTTGTTCGGTGCCGTAGTAGACGCACGGGATGCCGAGGGTGAACGCGTTCAGGGCGAGGACCGCCGGCAGCAGACGCGGCGCGTCGGCGTCCGCGCAGAAGCGGGCCTTGGCACCCCCTTTGCGCACCTGGTCGTGATCGTCGAACATGGTGACGACGTGGTTGCGGAACCAGGTGTGCGACTCCTTGCCCACGAGCGTGGAGTTACGGAAAAGGTTGAAGTAGTCGGCCGGGTTCCGCTGCCCCTTCACGAGGTACTCCATCTGGTCCTGGACGTCGTCGATGCCGAGCGCGGCGTCGAGTCCGGTGAGCTCCATGGTGTCGACGGCCCGGGTGCGGCCGCCGGTGATCTCGCCGATCAGGTAGAAGTTCTCCTTGCCCAAGCTCATGGTGAACTCCTTGATCACCGAGGTGAAGTAGCGGGTCGCGCCCGGGTCCATGTGCTTGACCGTGTCGACCCGGAAGCCATCCAGGTCGGCGTACGCAATCCAGTAGCGGTAGCAGTTGGTGATCGCCTTCAGCGCGGAGCTCGGGCGGTAGTGGTCGGCGTCGCCCTCGCCGTGGTGGATGTCCTTGAGGGTTTCGAAGTCGCCCTCCAGGAACTCCGGGTAGTTCTCCCAGTTGCTGATCCGGCCGCGGCGGGTGAACGTCGCCGGGTCCTGGAGGTCGGCCGGCCATACCGCCCCATCGGGCCACGCCTCAGGGTGGGTGGCGTGGTCCAACGTCGTGAAGGGCAGGGTCGGATGACCGTCAGCAGCCCGGTAGCCCCGCACCGGATACTGCCGACCGTCCCACTGCGGCTCGCTGGCGTCGTAGCTGAAGACATCACCGCTGTGATTGAGGATGATGTCGAGAATCACCCGAATACCCAAGGAGTGGGCTGTGGCGACCAGGGAACGGAGATCCTCAGCTTTGCCGAACCTGGGCTCCACACCCACGAAGTCCTGGATACCGTAGCCGTGGTAGGTCTCCTGGGACGCGACCTGCTTGAAGATCGGGCTCAGCCAGATCGCGCTGACGTTCATCCGCTTCAGATAGCCCAGCTTGCCCTCCAGACCGCTGAGCTTGCCGCCGGTGAACAGGGCCCCCGCCTCGCGCCACGCCTGGGCGTCGGCCTCGGTCCGGATCGCGTTCCCGGCGTCGCCGACCTGGAAGCGCGGCGTGGCCCCCCCGATGACCTCCACGCCATCGTTGCCCCGGAACCCGTGCTCACGACCATCCGAGAAGCGATCGAGCAGCAGGAAGTAGAGGACCTCGTCCTCCCAAGCAGCCGGAGCGGGATGGAAAGGACGATCAACCAACGAGGACAGGTCAAGATCGGCAAGGCGTTGCAGGCTCACGGATTCCCCAATCGCAGACAATTCGTGCACAGCCTACGACTGCGGCCAGCTTTGTCGACCCAATTCGAAGGGTGTGTCGACACCGACGCCAACATTGTCCCGGGGCAGCGGAACCCAAGGCGAAGGTGTGATCAGATCAGCTTCAGCCAGCTGACGGGTGCGTCATGTCGACCGGAATCACCCACGCGTCGAAGTCGTCTCCGGTGATGTCACCCGAGGCGATCGCTGCTTCCCGAAGGCTGGTGCCTTCCTTGTGCGCCTTCTTGGCGATGGCTGCGGCCTTGTCGTAGCCGATGTGCCGGTTGAGGGCCGTCACCACCATCAGGTTGCGCTCCAGGTTCTGCTCGATCCGCTCCATGTTCGGCGCGATGCCGACGGCACAGTTCCGGGAGAAGGAGACGCAGGAGTCGGCGATCAGCCGGATGCTCTCCAACACGGCGTGCGCCATCACAGGCTTGTACACGTTGAGCTGGAAGTTGCCCTGGCTGCCGGCGAAGCCGACGGTGGCGTCGTTGCCGAAGACACGGGTGGCGACCATGGTGATTGCCTCGGACTGGGTGGGGTTGACCTTGCCCGGCATGATCGAAGAGCCCGGTTCGTTCTCCGGGATGGTGATCTCGCCGATGCCGTTGCGGGGGCCCGACGCGAGCCAGCGGACGTCATTGGCGATCTTCATCAGAGCGCCGGACAGCACGCGCAGCGAACTGGACACCTGCACCAACGCGTCGTGTGCGCTGAGTGCGGCGAACAGATTCTCTGCCTGCTGGAACTCCAGCCCGGTCTCCTCGCTGATGAACTTCGCGGTGCTACGGCCGAAGTCGGGGTGTGCGTTCAAACCGGTGCCCACCGCGGTGCCGCCGATGGCAAGGTCGCGGGCCTGCTGGTCGGCGTGGTGGATGCCTTCGAGGGCGAAGTCGATCTGGGCGACCCAGCCGGAGATCTCCTGGCCGAGAGTGATCGGGGTGGCGTCCTGCAGGTGGGTGCGGCCCACCTTGACGACGTCGGCGTACTTCTTCGCCTTCTCGTCCAGCACGTCGCGCAGTTCAGCCACCGAGTGGTAGAGCCGCTCGTTCAACTCCACCACCACCGCGATGTGCATGGCGGTGGGGAAGGTGTCGTTGCTGGACTGGCCACGGTTGACGTGGTCGTTGGGGTGCACCGGGGTCTTGCTGCCACGCTCGCCACCGGCGATCTCGATCCCGCGGTTCGAGATGACCTCGTTGGAGTTCATGTTGGACTGGGTGCCGGAGCCGGTCTGGAACACCACCAGCGGGAATTCGTCGTCGAGATTCCCCGCGATGACGTCGTCGGCCGCCTTGACGACCAGATCTGCCACGTCGGCGGGCAGTTCACCGAGTTCCTTGTTCGCCTGGGCGGCGGCCTTCTTCAGTACACCCAGTGCCTTCACCATCGCCGGTCCCCAGACGAAGGTGTCGCGGCCGATGTCGAAGTTCTGGATGCTGCGCTGGGTCTGAGCGCCCCAGTAGCGGTCGGCGGGCACCTCAATGGGGCCCATGGAGTCCTTTTCAGTACGTGTCGCCATGGCTGGCATTCTACCGACGCGGACGCCGCAGCATGGGGCGGGGTGTGGAAGAGTGGAGTACTACCGAAAACTACTGGGGGTGGCGATGTCTTGGGCCGATCAGGTGATCTGGTGGCAGGTGTATCCGTTGGGTTTCTGCGGAGCACCCATCCGCTGGGATGACGACTCCGATGACGACCATCGGTTGCGCAGACTGCTTCGCTGGCTGGACTACCCGGTGGAGATGGGCGCCAACGGACTGCTGCTGGGACCGGTCTTCAGCTCCGTCAGCCACGGGTACGACACTGTCGACCATCAGCAGATCGATCCTCGTCTGGGTGACGACGACGACTTCGACGATCTGCTGCGACAAGCCCATGACAGGGAGCTGCGGGTGGTTCTGGATGGTGTTTTCAACCACGTCGCGTGGGAACACCCCTTCGTCCAGGACGTTCGTGAGAAGGGGGCGGAGTCGCAGTACGTCTCGTGGTTCCACACCGATCTGAGCGACCCGGACGACGTGCGGTTCGAGGTCTTCGAAGGCCACGGCAACCTGGTGGGCTTCAATCATGACGAACCGGCGGTCGTGGACTACATCACCGACGTGATGAACGACTGGCTGGCCCGAGGTGTGGACGGCTGGCGGTTGGATGCGGCCTACACCACCGAGCCGGAGTTCTGGCAGCAGGTGCTGCCCCGGGTTCGCGAGGCACACCCCGACGCGTGGATCTTCGGTGAGGTGATCCACGGTGACTACGCGGACATCCTGCAGAGCAGCGGGTTCGATTCAGTGACCCAGTACGAGCTCTGGAAGGCCTGCTGGAGCTCGATGGACGACGAGAACTTCTACGAGCTGGAGTGGACGCTGAAGCGGCACAACGAGTTCTTGGATGCGTTCACGCCGCAGACCTTCATCGGCAACCACGATGTGACGCGGATCGCCAGCAAGGTCGGCCAGTCGAACGCAATCCTGGCGCTCTGCCTGCTGATGACCGTGGGAGGCATCCCGTCGATCTACTACGGCGATGAGCAAGGTGTCACCGGGATCAAGGAGGAACGGCTCGGCGGCGATGACCAGGTGCGCCCACCGATGCCCGATTCACCGGACGGACTCTCCGACTTGGGCCACTGGGTCTTCGAGGCGCACCAACAGCTGATCGGCGTCCGACGACGCAACCCGTGGCTGGTGACCGCTCGCACCGAAACGCAGGCCATCTCCAACGAACACTTCGTCTACTGCGCCCGTCCGCAAGATCCGAACGAGGCCTCCATCACGGTAGAGCTGACGCTGGGCGACCAGCCCGAGGCAATTGTCAGACAGGGCGACGAGGAACTGTTCCACTACCCGAGCTGAGGCTCGCGGTGGGTGCCCGTGTCGGGGAGGCGGATCTGGAACAGGGCCCAGACGCACTCGTGCAGGTCGAATCCGGCGCCGCCGCCGACCGGGAAGACGGTGGCGTCGTCGGGGATCAGGGCTTCTTGATCGGTCAGCTCTTCTGGGGTTGGGATCGTCACGTCAGAGGTGTGCGCACCGGGTGGTGACACCGGTGAGCCGTCCGCGCTGCGGAACAGCCAGTGCATCCCGGTGGCGCCACGGTGGGGGTCGATCTGGATGCCGCCCTCATGCACGGCCGTGTGATGGCGTCGACACAGCAGCACCAGGTTGTCGAGGTCGGTCGGCCCACCGGCCCACCACGGAATCGCATGATGTGCATCCAGCCAACGGGTGCGGTGGCAGCCGGGGAACTGACACGTGCCTGCTTCACGGATCCGCAGTGCCCGGCGCTGCGCTCTGGAGGCCAGTCGACGCTTCCGGCCCAGGGCCAACACGTCACCGTGGGTATCCATGATGGCTCCCACCAACGTTCCGGAGCAGGCCAGCCGTTGGGCGGTGGCCGCCTCAATCGGGCCGGAGCCCTCGATGTGACAGGTGCCGGAGGCCACGTCGGACGTTCCCGCGGGAACGTCTGCAAGAGCCGCGGCGCTGACCTCATCCGAATCCTGATCGGCGGCCACCTCGACAGCGCTGCGCAACACGGCGGCTTCCTCGGTGGGCAGTACCACGGAGATGCGGGTGGTCCCGTCGCCGTCATCGCGCCAACTGACCCGGCTGCGACGGACGGCCTCGGCCTGTGCGCCGTCCACGGCCCGAAAAGCCCGCACCGTCCGTGCCAACTGGGAAGCCGTCATCATCAAGGCCAACTCGCACAGCTCACCCTCATCGACCCGGCCGGCCAACCTGGTGATCTCGCGAACCTTGGAATAGGTCAGCCGACCCTCGGCGAACAGGGCATCGGTGCGGGGCATCTCCCGCAAGGCCCGGGCGACGCGAACATGCTCCCGGGCGGTTCCGGGGCTCATCGAGCACTCCCAACTCAACCAATGAGCTGTGGAGGCGACACCCTCGAACCAGCTGAGCACCTCCGCGGCATCCAGTTCACCGACGAGCTGGATCAGCCGGTGCTCGTTGATCGCCTGCACGGTGGCGACCCTACGGATACGCCCAGCCAGCCTCATCGCCTCAGCCCGGGTGATGCGTGGCCCCGTCCGCGTGCTGTCGGGGCTGCTCACGGATCGAATCTCGGTGACCGTCATCCACCCATTCCACCCGTCGGCACTGACATTTTCCGGCGATGGACCATGTGGTTGTCGGTGGAGCACCCGGCTACAGGTGAGCTCTTACGCCAGCAGGATGAAGCCGTTCAGGGGGAAACCGGTGGCCGTTGTTCGAACGATGCGGCCCCCTGTCCCGGCGTCGTACAGTCTGGCCTCTGTCGAGCTCTCCAGGACGATGTCGCCGACAAGATCGCCGGTCACATCCCCGGGGGCGCTGATCAGTGCGTCGGCGGGCCACCCATGGCCCTTGCGGCCGATGGAGGAGAGACGGTTGCCGGTGCCGAGATAACCGTAGAGGTACCCGCTGGTGGTGATTCCGAACACGTCGGCTCGTCCGTCATTGTTGAAGTCACCAGAGGCCAGAATGCTCCGCATCCCGTTCCATCCGTGCCCCACTTTCCCGATCGTCCGCATCTGTGACGTGCCGTTGGTTCGGTACAGCAGCAGGTCTCCCGCTGCGGTGCGGGCCAGTATCTCGGGCTTGCCGTTGCCGGTGAGATCACCGGCAGCGACCAGCGCGGTCATGTTGTTCCAGCCGTGCCCCACCTGGATGCCGGATCCCAACGACGGCAGACCGGTGCCGGTGTAGAGCAACATCGCGCCGGATCCGGTGACCCCCAGCAGGTCGGTAATGCCGTCGCCATTGAGGTCACCGGGGGTGCCGATCCAGCGCATCGTGTCCCAACCGGGCCCGCTGGCCACCACGGACTTCGCGAAACCCGAACCGGTACTCAGCGCCACCTCGATCTGATCGCCGCGGATGCCGGCCAGGTCTGCCAGACCGTCGCCGTTCCAGTCGCCACGCACCCCTGCCTGGTGCGACCAGACGCGACGGGCCGCGCCCTCGATCCTCGACATCAATGTGCCCATCGACGCCGAGGAGGACGAGGTGAGAGCCGCCATTGAATACGATCGCGGAGCGTCATCGAGGTAGCCGATGCTGTTCACGTGCCACCCGTCGCTGCGCGGCAGCCAGCCGTTCTTCACCGCATTGTCGGTGCCGGCGCCAGCGGTGACACCCCAGTTCTGTGAGCTGTTCACACGTCGCATCAGCGTGAGCCCATAAGAGCGCATCGAATCGTTGAGCACCGGGTTTCGTCGAGCGAAGTGATCAACCAGCACCACCTGGTCGGGGGCTGTGGTGACGGTGAGACCCCAGTAGCCGTATGGCCCCGGGGTGGTGGCCCGCAGACCCATCCGGCCCATCACGCTCGCGACCGCGGGTCCGCGACCGATGTAATCCCACAGTTTCGTGGTTGCGAGGTTGTCGCTGAGGGTGATCATCGGCACCAGCTGGCTCTTCTCCCAACTGGTGAGGTCGCGGCCGGCCTGCTGCGCCCGATACATCACCGTCGCCATGATCTGCACCTTGACGATGCTGGCGGTGACGTTCTTGGTGGCGCCGGAGCTGGCGGTGAAGATGGTGTCGGAGCC
>JAGXHS010000086.1 GCA_024636075.1 Propionibacteriaceae bacterium | reverse complement strand
GTTCCGGTTCACCGCAGCAGCCTAGACGACCACTCCCACCTGCAATCCAGCAAGCCAAGTCTCGGGATCGTGGAAGGCGTGCACCTCCGATCGTCGACCCAGCTGTGCCACCCGCGCTGGCGTGGTTCACCAGCTGCGGGAGGGTCACACTGCGGGACTCTGGACTGCAACGCCGCAACACGAATCCGATCCCCACCTCGCCGTGGTGGCGGTTCGTTGCTCCTCAGCCGGGGGCTTCGGCCAACCAGTCGCGAATCTCCGAGCGCCAGCGCTGCTTGTCCGCTGAACTTGCCAGGGATGCATCCACGCTGGCCGTGGCCAGATTCGCCAGCTCCGCGTCATTGAAGCCGTGCACGCTGCGGGCGATCTCGTACTGGTCCACCAACCGGCTGAGGAACAGGAGTGGATCGTCAGCGCTGAAGGCGATGATGGCTCCGCTGTCGTAGAGCTGACGCAGCGGCACCTGCAATGTCGTGGGGAAGACGCCCAACTGCACGTTCGACGTGGGGCAGGCCTCGAGGGCGATGCCTCGCTCGACGATGTGGGACAGGAGCGCGGGACGCTCCGCGGCACGAATGCCGTGGCCGAGCCGGGTGGGGTGCAACTCGGTGATGACCTGAGCGATGTGATCCGGGCCGAGTAGTTCGCCGCCGTGCGGTACGCCCGCCAGGCCCGCCTTCCGCGCAATACGGAAAGCACCTTCCCACAGTGCAGTGTCACCATGGCGCTCGTCGTTGCTGAGTCCGAAACCCACCACCTCGCCGGCCCCCTCGCCGGCATACCGGGCTGCGAGCCGAGCCAACGTCCGGGCGTCCAGCGGGTGACGCAACCGGGAAGCTGCGACGATGACCGCCACCTGGACGCCGCTGTCGACGGAGGCGGTCTTCGCCTCGTCGAGGATGATCTCCAGTGCCGAGGTGAGTCCCCCGACGAAGGGTGCGTAGCTGGAGGGGTCAACCTGCAGTTCAAGTCTTCGTGACCCCTCGCGAGCATCGTCGAACGCTGCCTGTCGTACCACGTGGCGGATCGCCTCTTCGCTGCGAACCACAGCTCTGGCCGCATCGTAGAGACGCTGGAACCGGTACCACCCCCGTTTGTCATAGGGAACGCTCAGCGGGTGGGCGTCGACCAAGCTGTCCGGCAGATCAACGCCCTGGGCTGCCGCCAGCCACTCCAAAGTGCGCACACTCATCGATCCGGTGAAATGCAGGTGCAGGTGTGTCTTCGGCAAGGCGCTCAGGTCGCGCATCTGGACATCCTCGCACAGCCGCGGCAGAGTCCCCCCGTCGGCGCCAGTGCCACCCAGCGTCACAATCTCCCACAAGGTTGGCGCAGATCAGCTCGAACCTCAGCCGGTTGTCATAGATTATGGTCGTTACCCGCGCGTTCATGGAAGAGGAACTCATGTCCGACACCGCCACGAAGTCGTCCGGCGCCAAACAGGCCCGGGCGCACCTACAGAAATTCGGCACCTTCCTGTCCGGCATGATCATGCCGAACATTGGTGCCCTGATCGCATGGGGTCTGATCACAGCCCTGTTCATCGAAGTCGGCTGGTGGCCGGTGGCTCGCCTCGGCGGCTTCGGCGACTACGCCGGTATGGGCATCGTCGGCCCGATGATCATGTACATGCTGCCACTGCTGATCGGCTATACCGGCGGCAGGATGGCCTACCCCGAGCACGACACCCGAGGCGGCGTCATCGGCGCTGTTGCCACGATGGGTGTCATCGTCGGCGTCCCGAGCAGCCCGATGTTCCTGGGTGCCATGATCATGGGCCCGCTCGGCGGCTACACCATGATGAAGCTGGACGGTCTGTGGCACGGCAAGATCAAGCCAGGCTTCGAGATGTTGGTGAACAACTTCTCCGCGGGCATCTGGGGCATGATCATCTCCGTCATCGGGCTCTATTGGGTCTCACCTGCGGTGAACTGGATCATGGAGCTACTCGGCAACTTCGTCGAGACCTTGGTGAACAACGACCTGTTGCCGCTCACCTCGATCCTGATCGAGCCGGCCAAGATCCTGTTCCTGAACAACGCAATCAACCACGGCGTGCTGACACCGCTGGGCACCGATCAGGTCGCCAGCGCTGGCAAGTCGGTCCTGTTCCTGCTGGAGGCCAACCCCGGCCCCGGCCTCGGCATCCTGGTGGCCTACATGTTGTTCGGCGCCGGAGCCGCCAAGGCGTCGGCTCCTGGTGCTGTCATTATTCACTTCTTCGGCGGCATCCACGAGATCTACTTCCCCTACGTGTTGATGAAGCCCTCTCTGCTGCTCGCCGTGATCGGTGGCGGCATGACCGGTGTGTTCACCAACGTGATCTTCAGCAACGGCCTCGTCGGTCCGGCCGCCCCGGGTTCGATCATCGCCGTGGAAGCCACGGCCGCCAAGGGCGACCAGCTCACCGTGTTCATCGCGGTGATGGCTGCTTCGATCGTCTCGTTCATCATCGCCGCGCCCATCCTCCGGCTGACCAAGGACCCCGAGGGTGACTTGCACGGCGCCACTGCACAGATGGAAGGCATGAAGGGCAAGAAGTCCTCAGTGTCACAGTCCACGGGCTCGTCTGACATGTCCGCTCCTTCCGACACCATCAAGAGCATCGTGTTCGCCTGTGACGCCGGCATGGGGTCATCGGCGATGGGAGCCTCAGTGCTGCGCAACAAGATCAAGGCTGCCGGCTACGGCGACATCGTGGTCACCAACGAATCCATTGCCAACCTGAAGGACAATTACCAGGTGGTCGTCACCCACCAGGATCTCGCGGACCGGGCCCGACCGAAGGTTCCCAGCGCGACCGTCGTCACCGTGGACAACTTCATGGGCAGCCCTCGCTACGACGAGGTTGTCGGAATGATCCGCACCCAGCGCGAAGGCGGTGCTTCGTCGGGTGGCAACGACGTTGCTGCTGACCAAGCTGAGGTGGAGTCCGACGGCGACCCCGACATCCTGCACGTCGAGAGCGTCGTGTTGGGCGGCAAGGCCACCAACCAGGCTGAGGCCATCACCGAGGCCGGGAAGCTGCTGGTCGCCCGCGGTGCTGTCGACCAGGGCTACGTGGACGCGATGCACGATCGCGAAGCCACCGTCAGCACCTACATGGGCAACCTGTTGGCCATCCCACACGGCACCAACGAGGCCAAGGGCTTCATCCACACCTCGGCGATGAGCTTTGTTCGATTCGACGAGGAACTGGACTGGAAAGGCAAGCCAGTCAAGTTCGTGATCGGCATCGCTGGCAAGGGCAACGAGCACTTGGGCATTCTGGGCAAGATCGCCAAGGTCTTCTCGGACGCCGACGCGGTGAAGGCACTGGAGAACGCCCGTAGCGCCGACGAGGTGCTCGAGATCCTCGGAAAGGTGAACGCATGAAGGCCGTCCATTTCGGAGCTGGCAACATCGGTCGCGGCTTCGTCGGGCTCCTGCTCGACGACGCCGGGTTCGAAGTGACCTTCGCTGATGTGGCTGAGGGGCTGATTGACGCCTTGAAAGCGGCGGACAGCTATGTGGTGCACGAAGTCGGCGAGGGTGCAGTGGACCACACCGTGAGCGGCTTCGCGGCGCTGAACTCCGCCGCCGAGGAGGAGGCACTCATCGCGGCCATTGCTGAAGCGGACGTGGTGACGACCGCCGTCGGCCCGAACATCCTGAAGTTCGTGGCACCGGCGATCCGCAAGGGCATCGACTCGCGGCCCAAAGATGCCGGGAAGTTGGTGGTGATGGCCTGCGAGAACGCCATCAACGCCACCGACATCCTGGCCGACCATGTCCGTGGCGACAGCCCGGGAGATGTGGACGAGAAGGCTGTGTTCGCCAACACCGCAGTCGACCGCATCGTGCCGAACCAGGCGGAAGGATCGGGACTCAACGTCACCGTCGAGACCTACTATGAATGGGCCATCGAGGAACCGCCGTTCGGCGGCAACACCCCGAAGATCCCAGGCGCCACCTGGGTGCAGTCACTGGCCCCTTACATCGAACGCAAGTTGTTCACGGTCAACACCGGCCATGCGGCCACAGCGTATTTCGGCTACCAGGCAGGCGTCTCCAAGATTTCCGACGTTCTGGCAAATGCCGAGCTGAAGTCGAAGGTGCACGCCGTTCTGGAAGAGACGAAGTCTTTACTGGTCGCCAAGCACGAGTTCGATCCTGCTGTGCAAGAGGCGTACGTGCAGAAGATCCTCTCCCGCTTTGCCAACGAGTTCCTTCCGGACACCGTCGAGCGTGTCGGGCGGGCGCCGGGGAGGAAGCTGAGCCGCAACGAACGGTTCATCGGACCGGCTGCGCAGTTGGCTGAACGAGGCATGAGCAGCAACGCCTTGCAGGAGGCAATCCTGGGCGCGATGCTGTTCGACGTGGCCGACGACGCCGAAGCGGTGGAGGTGGGGGAAATCCTGGCCTCCTCATCGGCGGAAGAAGCCGCAGCCAAGATCACCGGACTCGATCAGGATCATCCCCTGTTCGCCCAGGTGGTTGCACTCTGTGAGAAGGCGAAGGCCACCCGCAAGAACTGATCGACCAGACGGAAACAGCTCCCGGCAGACATGTCGTCGGGAGCTGTTTTCTGTTCACGGGCGGCAGGGCCGGACGTTTTCCCGATACCTCGGTCAAACCGCCGGTCAACAGCCGATCCCGGGGAGCATTGTCCCGATACTTCGGTCAAACGACCCGCCCCAAGCGGCGCTGCCGACTGAATGCTGACCCCCTGGCGCCGCTTGGGTTCTGGCTGAGGCTTCGTCGGTGGGGTGGCGGTCCAGGTGCGGTTGTCGCGTAGCAGGGCCCAGAGGATGCGGCAGCGGGCCAGAGCGATGACGGTCTGACTGTGGGTACGGCCTTGGTTGCGCTTCTTGATGTAGTGGTCCCGGTTCCGGCGCAGGGAAAAACGATACGTCGGTCAAACGGTCGGTCAACGATCACCCCGGACAGCAAGGAGCGGCCCGCCAGACGACGATCGTCTGGCGGGCCGCTGGTTGCTGGCTGCATCCAGTCCGCTACTGGCGGACCACGCTCGGGTCCAAGGGCAGGATCACAACCCCAGTTCCTCCAAGATCGGCAGCTTGGCGCGAACGGCTTCCTTGGCGTCGACCGCGGATTCCTGGTCCAGCGCAAGCTCGGCGATTTCCTTGACTGCGGCCAGATCGACCGTGGACAACACCCTTGCCACTGCCGGCAGACTACGGGGCGTCATTGACAGCGAAGCGACGCCCAGGCCGACAAGCACGACTGCAAGGGCCGGATCGCCGGCCGCTTCGCCACAGACACCGACAGGGCGCAATTTCGGGTCTCCCCCACCAGCAACTGCCGCGCCGTCGCAGGTGGCCTTCACCAGCCGCAGCACACCGGGCTGCCACGGGTCGTTCAGCTCGGCCAGTGAGCCGAGCATTCGGTCTGCGGCCATCGCGTACTGGGTCAAGTCGTTGGTGCCGATCGACGCAAACGTCGCCGGGCCCAGCACCTTGTCGGCGCAGAGCGCTGCGCTGGGCACCTCGATCATCACACCGGGACGCTTCAGACCGGCGTCCTCACACATCGAGACGAAGTCCTTCGCCTCGCCCACGGTTGCGATCATCGGCGCCATCACCCAGACCTCAGCTTTGTTGAAGAACGCGGCGCGCGCGATCGCAGTCAGCTGGGTGGTCAACACGGCGGGGTTGTCGTCATGGGTCCGGTAACCCCGCACACCGAGCGCCGGGTTCGGTTCGTCGTCCACGGTCAGGAACGGCAGTGGCTTGTCGGCGCCCGCGTCAAGGGTGCGCACCACGACCTTCCTGTCCGGGAACTCGGCGAACACGTCGGAATACTGCTTCTCCTGTTCCTTCAAGGTGGGTTCCTCCTTGGAATCGAGGAACAGGAACTCGGTGCGGAACAGGCCAACACCCTCTGCGTTAGCCGCAGCGGCCTTCTTGGCGTCCTTCGCCGAGCCGATGTTGGCCAGCAATTGCACCTTGTAGCCGTCCGATAGACGACCGTCACCATCGAAGGTCAACGGGTTCTTCTGCAGTTCCTTCCACTGCTCCGCCTTCTGGCGCTCCTCCGCCCCCACCTCGGTGGTGAGGGTCCCGGCAGCCCCGTCGACGAACACCAGCGTGTCGGAGTCGATGTCAGTGACGCCCTTGGCGGCCACGATGGCCGGCAGACCCAAGGTCCTGGCGAGGATCGCGGTGTGCGACTGGGGGCCACCACCGGAGGTGACCAGCGCCAACACCTTTTCCGGATCCAGCAGCGCGGTGTCTGCCGGAGCCAGATCGACGGCGGTCAGGATGAAGGGGGTCTCGGACTGCGGAACGCCGGGGGGCTGCTCGCCACGGAGCTCGGCCACGACGCGACCGCGGACATCGTTGATGTCATTCACCCGCTCCGCCATGTAATCGCCCATCGCGGCCAGCTTCTCGGCCACCGTGTTGGCCGACTCCCACACAGCGCGTTCAGCGGTCATCCCACTTTCGGTGACGAGCTTCACCGCACCCTTGCGCAGCGACGGGTCCGCCGCCATTCCAGCCGTGGCCTGCAGGATCGCCTGTGCCTCGACCCGGGCGTTCTTTGACGCTTCGCGCAGCCGGTCCCGCACAGCACTGGCGGCCTGCTTGATGCGTTCGGCCTCTGCCTCGGCCGTGGTGGCCGTCTTGTCGAACTTCGCACCCTGCTCTGGTTCCGACACTGGCGGAGCCATGGCCAGTACTGGCCCCACGACGCGTCCCGCACAGACACCAACACCGGCGTACTCAGTCATTTTCCATCCTTTTGCTCGACTTGGGCCTCAGTGCCCCGACTCATGACATTCTAGAGAATCTGGACGGCTCGCACGACAGTCAGTCGGAACCGACTCGCTTGTCGGATTTCTGAATCGCTCACTAGCTTTGTAAGGTTCTTGATATGTGTGGAATTGTCGGCTACTTGGGTCCCAGAAGCGCCCAGTCTGTTGTGATCGAGGGTCTTCGTCGCCTGGAGTACCGCGGGTACGATTCGGCCGGGATCGCCGTGCTGAGCGACGGTGAGCTGGCTACCCGCAAGAAGGCCGGCAAGATCGCCAACCTCGACGCCGAATTGTTGAGCAACCCCATCCCCGAGGCCGGCATCGGCATTGGGCACACTCGGTGGGCCACTCACGGTGGCCCCACAGACCAGAACGCCCACCCGCACGTGTCGGCCGATGGCCGCGTGGCTCTGGTGCACAACGGAATCATCGAGAACTTCGCGCAGCTGCGCCAGAAACTTGAAGCACGTGGCATGGAGTTCACCTCCGAGACCGACAGCGAAGTCGCCGCGCAGCTGCTGGGCGTCGAACTCGCCAAGGGCGTGGGCTTGGTCGAGGGCATGCACACCGTGGCGAACACTCTGAACGGTGCCTTCACCCTGGTTGCGGTGGATCGCGATGATCCCGACCGGGTGGTGGCTGCCCGCAGGAACTCACCGCTGGTGGTGGGCGTAGGCGAGGGCGAGAACTTCCTCGCCTCGGACGTTGCCGCGTTCATCGAGTTCACCCGCGAAGCGATCGAGCTCGGTCAGGACCAGATCGTCGAGATCACCCGCGATGCTGTCGTCGTCACCACCTTCGACGGCGCTGAGGCCGAGGTCCGTCCGTACCACGTGGACTGGGACCTGGCTGCGGCTGAAAAGGGCGGTTACGACTGGTTCATGCGCAAGGAGATCTACGAGCAGCCGCAGGCGATCGCCGACACCTTGCTGGGTCGCATCGCGCCGGACGGCTCCTTGCAGCTCGACGAGATTCACATCACCGACAACGAACTGCGTCGGGTCACCAAGATCGTCATTGTCGCATGCGGCACGGCGTTCTACGCCGGTATGGTCGCCAAGTACGCGATCGAGCACTGGACCCGGATAGCCTGCGAGGTGGAGATTGCCTCCGAGTTCCGCTACCGCGACCCGATCATCGATCCCAACACCTTGGTCGTGACGATCAGCCAATCCGGCGAAACCGCTGACACGTTGATGGCGGTGCGTCACGCACGTGAGCAGCACGCCAAGGTGATCGCGATCTGCAACACCAACGGCGCCACCATCCCCCGGGAATCCGACGCGGTGATCTACACCCACGCCGGACCCGAGATCGGTGTCGCCTCCACCAAGGGATTTCTCACCCAGGTGGTGGCCTGCTACCTGCTGGGGCTGTACCTGGCGCAGGTGCGCGGCACCAAGTTCGGTGAAGAGATCCGTGAGGTGATGCACGAGCTGCAGACGATGCCCGAGAAGGTACAGCGGGTCCTCGACGACATCCAGCCCATGCTGGATCTTGCCCAGGAGTTTTCCGAGAGGCCTTCGGTGTTGTTCATCGGGCGGCACGTCGGCTTCCCGGTCGCTCTCGAAGGTGCCCTGAAGCTGAAGGAGATCTCCTACCTGCACGCTGAGGGATTCCCAGCCGGCGAACTGAAGCACGGTGCGATCGCCTTGGTCGAACCCGGATTGCCCATTTTCGTCGTGGTACCGCCAAAGGGTCGTGACCAGCTGCACGACAAGGTCATCTCCAACATCCAGGAGGTCCGCGCCCGCGGCGCATACACCATCGTGTTGGCCGAGGACGACGACCTCGAGGTGGAGCCGTACTCCGACGTGGTCTTCCGACTGCCGAAGGTGCCCACCTTGTTGCAGCCCCTGGTCGCCACTGTGCCCCTGCAGATGTTCGCCTGCGAACTGGCCACGCAGAAGGGCTATGACGTCGACCAACCCCGGAATCTCGCAAAGTCGGTGACCGTTGAGTAGGTTCTACCTGTGAGCGAACCCTATGTGTACGGAATGGGTGCAATCCCCTACGCCGGAGGTTGCGCCTTCCGCGTCTGGGCACCGCACGCCGATAACGTGTCGGTGCGGGGTGACTTCAACAACTGGATCGAGTTCGCCAACCCGATGCGCCACGACGGGTGGGGTTACTGGTACACCGCCGTCGCTGGCGCTCACGCTTCTCAGCAGTACCGCTTCCGGATCTCCGTCGGGTGGCAACACTTCGACCGCATCGATCCCTATGCCCACGCGGTCACCAGCTCAATGGGCAACGGGATCATCCACGACCACGGTCACTTCGACTGGCAGTTCGACGACTTTCACATCGCCGAACACAACGAGCTGGTCATCCACGAGGTCCATGTCGGTTCCTTCCACGAGGCGTGGGGTGGCCGCAACGGCACTTTCGAACAGCTGACCAACAAGATCGGCCACTTTCTGCACCTGGGCATCAACGCCGTCGAGTTGATGCCGGTGTGCGAGTTCGCCGGTAACTACTCCTGGGGCTACAACCCGGCGCACATGTTCGCTGTGGAGTCGTCCTACGGCGGCCCAGACGGCTTGAAGACCTTCGTCCGTGAATGCCACAGGTACGGTATTGCCGTCATCCTGGATGTCGTCTACAACCACTTCGGCCCCAGCGATCTGGATCTGTGGCAATTCGACGGCTGGAGTGACAACGACAAGGGCGGCATCTACTTCTACAACGACCACCGGTCGGTTACACCGTGGGGCGACACCAGGCCCGACTACAGGCGTGGCGAGGTGCGCCAGTTCATCCACGACAACGCCCTGACGTGGATGTGGGACTACCACATCGACGGTTTGCGCTACGACATGACCGCCTACATCCGCTCCACCGACGGCACCACCACCGACCTGCCGGAGGGCTTCGACCTGCTGCGCTGGGTCAACGGCACCATCCGGCATCGCTACCCGGGACGCATACTGATCGCGGAGGACCTGGCCAGCAACGACACTGTGGTCGGACAGGACGGCAATGACGCCGGCTTCCACACCCAGTGGGACGGTAACTTCGTGCACCCGCTGCGTGCAGCACTCGGCGCGTACAATGACGCGGATCGATCGATGACCGCTGTCCGCGACGCTCTGTTGTACCACTACGACGGGCAACCCATGCGCCGGGTCGTCTACATCGAGTCCCACGACGAGGTGGCCAACGGGAAGGCCCGTGTGGTGGCCGACATCGCCCCGCACAACCCACAAGGATGGCAGGCACAGAAACGTTCAACGCTGGGCGCCGGAATCACCCTCACGGCCCCGGGGATCCCGATGCTCTTTCAGGGCGAAGAGTTCCTGCAGGGAGCCTGGTTCCGTGACGACGACCCCCTCGACTGGTGGTTGAATGACCGCTACCAGGGCATCGTGGTGCTGCACCGTGATCTGATCCGGCTGCGCCGCAACCTCGACGGTGACACCCGCGGCCTGTGCGGCTCCGGGATCAACGTCTTCCACTGCAATGACGACTTGAAGCTGATCGCCTACCAGAGATGGGATCAACACGGTATCGGCGACGACGTCGTGGTGGTGGCGAACTTCTCCCACCAGTCGCGTCACAACCACAGAATCGGGCTCCCTGAAGGTGGCACGTGGAAGCTGAAGCTGAACAGCGACTCGGCGGACTACTCCACCGACTTCGGTGGTTTCGGGAGCTACGACGCCACCGCTTGGGTAGGTAGCTGCGACGGCCTCAGCCACCACACCAGCATCGACATCGCCCCCTACAGTGTGCTGATCTACTCCTGGTACGGGGGCTGAGGAGCCGCGACTGCTGCAATCTGCGGCCAAGGCATGGCAGTGCTGGTCACGCGGCGTTGCCACCAGTTCCTTGACACTTGCCGGGAACGGTCCTCGAAGAGGCTCTGTCCAGCTGACAATTCCAGACGGTCACGTCTCGCCCAGCACGCTGCCTGGATCGTCAGAGCTGGTCGATGATGCCATTCAGCGTGTCCGACGGGCGCATCGCAGATTCCGCCTTCGCCCGGTCGGGAAGATAGTAGCCGCCGATGTCGACACTGTTGCCCTGAACGCCGATCAGCTCGGAGTTGATCTGCTCCTCGTTGTCGCGCAGCTGTTCGGCAACGTGTGCGAACTTCTCGGAGAGCTCGGCATCGTCCTGCTGCGCCGCCAATGCCTCCGCCCAGTACATCGCCAGGTAGAAATGGCTGCCCCGGTTGTCGATCTGGCCGACCTTGCGCGCCGGGGACTTGTTATTGTCCAGGAACGTCGCGATGGCCGTGTCGAGGGTGTCGGCGAGCACCTTGGCCTTCGGATTGTCATCCACCTCGGCGACGTACTCCAAGGAGGCACCGAGCGCCGAGAATTCACCCAGCGAATCCCAGCGCAGGTAGTTCTCCTCGATGAACTGTTGCACATGCTTCGGTGCCGAACCACCCGCCCCGGTCTCGAACAGCCCGCCACCGGCGAGCAACGGAACGATGGACAACATCTTCGCCGACGTGCCCAGCTCCAGGATCGGGAACAGGTCGGTCAGGTAGTCGCGCAG
>JAGXHS010000085.1 GCA_024636075.1 Propionibacteriaceae bacterium | reverse complement strand
CTCGCCATCGCCGTGATGGTCTACGACGGCAGTTCCGGCTCCACGACTGCTGCACCCCTGATCGAGGAGTTCCTCAAATGATGGATAGCGATCAACAGCGCGCCACCCACCTGCTGGCGGAAGCGCGCAGGATCCTGGTTCTCAGCGGTGCCGGCATCTCCACCGCGGCAGGCATTCCTGACTTCCGGGGGCCCGCCGGCTTGTGGACCGCTGATCCCGACAACGAGCGGATCTCCACCCTTTCGTGGTATCTGGCGGACTCTGCGGTTCGACGGCGCACCTGGCAACGCCGATTCAACTCACCCGTGTGGCAGAGCGAGCCCACGGCGGCGCACCGGAGCCTGGCTGAACTGGGTGACAGGTTGTTGGCCGACGTGACCCAGAACACCGACGGTCTGCACCAGCTGGCTGGCACCGCCGAGGACCGCGTGATCGAGATCCATGGCAACGCCCGGCGGTGGCGTTGCGAGGACTGCGGCGCGACGGGCCCGATGGAGGATGCGTTGGCCCGAATCGCCGCTGGCGATCCGGATCCCCATTGCCTGCATTGCGGAGGGATCACCCGGGCCACCACCATCCTGTTCGAGGAAGCACTCGACCCTGATGCGCTGGATGCCGCGATGGATGCCGCTGAAGAGTGCGATCTGGTCCTCGCTGTGGGCAGCACCCTCAGCGTGCACCCTGCCGCCGGACTGTACCCCTTGGCCATGGGTACCGGTGCTCGTGGCATCATCATCAACCAACAGCCCACCAGCTACGACCATCTGGCAGACGTGATGCTGACCGAGGACATCAACGAGGTGTTGCCCCGCTTGGTCGATCCGTCCGACATCCAACCCCCGGAGCGGTTGCCGACCCAACCCAATGACGAGTGATGCCCTGAGGGTCAACCGCGTCGCTGGTCACCCCACGGTGTTGGTGTTGCTGGCCATCGTGTCGGTGCAGTTCGGTGCGGCCATCGCCAAGTCCTTGTTCACCGAGGTGTCACCCACGGCGATGGCGTGGCTGCGGTTGTCCTTCTCGGCGTTGGTTCTGTTGGCGATACGCAGCGCCGTGGGCCGGGGGACCTGGCGACGTGACTCGCGCACCGTGGGCGCTTCATCGTCGCCGCAACCGCAGGGCACCGTGTCAGCGACAACCCGGTGGCTGCTCGGCCTCGGCTACGCCGCCTGCCTGGTCGGAATGAACTGGGCCATCTACCTGTCGTTCGCCAGAATTCCGCTCGGAATAGCAGTCACGATCGAGTTCCTGGGACCCTTGACGGTCGCAGTACTCGGCTCACGCCGAGCCCGCGACCTGGTCTGGGCCGGTCTGGCCGGGGCTGGTGTGTTGTTGCTGGGCGCCACACCCACCTCACTCACCTGGCAGGGAGTGGGTTTCGCCCTGCTGGCGGCGGCTTGCTGGGCCGGCTACATCGTCCTCGGCCACCGGGCCGGCCCGCACTGGCAGGGCGTCGACGTGCTGACGCTGGCGTGTGTGCTGGGTGCAGTGCTGTTGGCGGCACCGGCCATCGCCGGGAGCGATGGGCGACTCTGGCGCCCGGCGATCCTGGTCGCCGGGCTGGGCGTCGGCCTCCTCAGCTCTGTCATTCCCTACAGCCTCGAACTGGCCGCACTGCGCAAGCTGTCGTCGGCCCGTTTCTCCATCCTGATGAGTCTCGAACCTGCGGCGGCGGCACTGGCCGGATGGATCATCGTCGCCGAACAGCTGACGCTCCTCGATTGGGGGGCGATGGCGTGTGTGGTGACGGCGTCGGTTCAGGTGACCCGCCAGGCCCGTCGCAGCGGCTGAACCGTATCCGAGCCAGCCGGAGCGATCGGTCCGGTCACGTGATCAGCCTCGCGTTCAGCACACCCTCCGTCGCCTGGATGGAGCGCAACACCTCGTCGGGGACAGTGCCGCCCACGTCCACCAGCGTGACCGCCAACTCTTCGCGGGACCTGTTCAACAGGTCGTCGATGTTCAGCCCTGCGGCGGCCAGTGTTGAGGACACCTGCCCCACCATGTTCGGCACGTTCATGTTGACGATGATCAGTCGGCTCCTGCCCGGAAGGCGGGGTAGCGCCACTTCCGGCAGGTTCACCGAGTTCCGGATCTGGCCGTTCAACAGGTAGTCCCGCAGTTGGTCCGCGGCCATGGCAGCGCAGTTCTCTTCGGCCTCGACCGTCGAGGCACCCAGGTGCGGCAGTGCCATCACCTTCGGATGCCGGTTCAATGTCTGGGAGGGGAAGTCGCAGACGTAGGCGCGCAGCATGCCTTCATCGAGTGCCTCGACGACGGCCCTCTCGTCCACGATGCCGGCTCTGGCAAAGTTGAGCAGCACCCCGGTCGACTTCATCATCGCGAGCCGCTGGGTGCTGATCAAGGAACGGGTGGCTTCGATCAGGGGGACGTGCACCGTGAGGAAGTCGGCGACCCGCACCACCTCGTCCACGCTGCCGGCACGCTCAACGTCGGCCGACAACTTCCAGGCGTGCTCCACGGTGATCGCTGGGTCATAGCCGACCACCTTCATCCCGAGACTGAGCGCGGCGTTGGCGACCAGCACACCGATCGCGCCAAGACCGATGACACCCATGGTTCGTCCGGGCAGCTCGATCCCGACGAACTGCTTCTTGCCGTTCTCGACGGCTTGGTTGATTTCCTGGTCGGAGCCCGGCAGATCCCTCACGAAAACGCCCGCAGGGAACAGTCCCCGGGCCGCCAGCAGTGCGCCGGCAAGGACCAGTTCCTTGACCGCGTTGGCGTTGGCGCCGGGGGTGTTGAACACCGGAATGCCACGCGCACTGAGCTCGGCGATCGGGATGTTGTTGGTGCCGGCTCCGGCCCTGGCAACAGCCAACACCGACGAAGGGATCTCCCGGTTGTGCAGGTTTGCCGATCGCAGCAGCAAGGCGTCCGGATTCTCGAGCTCGTGTCCCACTTCGAATTCGTCTGCGGGCAGTCTGGACAGACCAACCGGACTGATCGCGTTCAATGTCTGGATGCGGTGCCGCATGCTGCTCCTCAGCCGTTCTGGTGCGCGAACCCGCGCATGTGGTCGATCAATGCCTGCACGCCCTCGAGGGGCATCGCGTTGTAGATGCTGGCACGCATCCCACCCACCGATCGGTGCCCCTTCAAGTTGGTGAGTCCGCGCTCCGCGGCGCCGGCCAGAAACGCTGAATCCAGCGCGGCATCAGCAAGCACGAAAGGAACGTTCATCCAGCTGCGAGCGTCGTGCGCCACCGGATTGGAATAGAACGGGTTGGAGTCGATCTCGTGATAGAGCGCGGCAGCCTTCTGCCGGTTCCTCTCACCCATCGCCTGCAGGCCGCCGTTGTCGTCCACCCAGTGCAGGATCTTTCCGAGCAGGTACACGCCGAAGGTGGGCGGTGTGTTCAGCATCGAGTCGGAGGCCGCCATCTTTTTCCAGTCGAAGACACTCGGCGTCTCGTTCCGGGCCCGGCCAAGCAGATCGTCTCGGACGATCACCACACACAGCCCCGCCGGTCCCATGTTCTTCTGCGCTCCGGCGTAGATGACGCCGAACCGGCTCACATCGATGGGCCTGGACAGCATCGTCGACGACATGTCCGCAACCAACGGGGCGTCACCGGCGTCCGGCACGTAGCCGAACTCCACCCCGCCGATGGTCTCGTTGGGGGTGTAGTGCAGATAGCCAGATCCGGCAGCGGTAATCCGGTCGGGATCAGGCACCGTGGTGTATCCCGATGCCTGCTCGTCGGCCACCACCTCGACGGTCACGTACCTGCGCGCTTCGCTGATGGCCTTCTTCGACCACTGACCGGTGTTCACGTAGCTCACGGTGTCCCCGGCAGAAGTGAGGTTCATCGGAACCGCGGCGAACTGGCCGGTGGCACCCCCCTGAAGCAGCAGCACCCGGTAATCGTCCGGCACCCCCATCACTCGTCGCATGGTTGCCTCGGCGTCGGCAGCGCACTCGACGAAGTCCTTGCCTCGATGACTTACCTCCATCACCGACATACCAGAATCACGCCAGTCGGTCAGCTCCTCGCGGGCGGATTCCAGCACTTCACCGGGGAGCATCGCCGGGCCGGCGGAAAAATTGTAGACGCGCACGTATTCCATTCTCTCAACCCGCGGCGCTGAGCCACAACCCGACCCTGCATCATGGACGGACCACCCTCAGCGATGGGGTGCTGGGGGCAGCGCCGGTCAGGGATTGCTGACGGCGGCGGGTAAGATTGTCGCTCGTGTCCAGCCTCTCCTCCGCTCAACTGCATGCCGTCACCGGATTGATGAAGATCTCACCGGTGGTGGCGGAGCTGGGCGCGCTGTTCAGCAGCGCCGGTCAGGAGTTGTACCTGGTAGGCGGATCGGTTCGAGACGCACTGCTCGGTGAACTCGGTCAGGATCTCGACTTCACCCCCTCGGCACGCCCCGACGAGATCGAGAGATTGCTGCGTCGATTCACCCGTTCGGTCTGGGACATCGGCAAGGACTACGGCACGATCAGCGCGAGCAAACACGTCGATGGTGCTGATTGGATCATCGAGATCACCACTTTTCGTGCCGACACCTACCGCAGCGATTCCCGAAAGCCGGAGGTTTTGTTCGGTGACAGCCTCACCGCTGACCTGGTGCGACGTGACTTCTCCGTGAACGCCATGGCGATCAACGTCGCCACCAACGAGTTCGTCGATCCGCACCACGGCCTGGCTGATCTCACCGCCGGGCTGCTCCGGACACCTGCCGCAGCACAGCAGAGCTTCTCCGACGATCCGCTCCGGATGATGCGCGCCTGCCGGTTCGCCTCCAAGCTGGGGTTCGAACCAGTTCCCGAGGTACTTGACGCGATTCGCGACATGGCGGAGCGGATCACGATGATTTCTGCTGAGCGCGTCCGTGACGAACTGTCTCGTCTGCTGCTGACCGACAATCCCGCGAAGGGCCTCGACCTGATGGTCGGCTCGGGACTCGCCGACCGCGTCCTGCCCGAACTTCCGGCGCTGCGTCTGGAGGCGGACGAGCACCATCGACACAAGGATGTGTATCAGCATTCGCTGACCGTGCTGGATCAGGCAATTGCCCTGGAAAAGTCCCGTGGTCATGCTGCGGATCTGGTGAACCGACTGGCCGCATTGCTGCACGACATCGGCAAGCCTGCGACACGCGAGCTGCACGACGACGGAACGGTGAGTTTCCACCACCACGACATTGTCGGAGCGAAGCTCTGCCGTAGACGGCTGCGGGCACTGAAGTACCCGAATGACGTCGTCAAGGCCGTCAGCAAACTGGTGGAACTGCACCTGCGGTTCCACGGCTACGGCGAGGGCAGCTGGAGTGACGCGGCCGTCCGACGCTACGTCCGCGACGCTGGTGACCAACTGGAGCAGCTGCACATGCTCACCCGCTCGGACTGCACCACCCGCAATCAGCGAAAGGCCACCCGACTGCGTCGTGCCTACGACGACATCGAGCGGCGGATCGAGCGGCTGACTCAGGAAGAGGAGCTCAGTGCGATGCGCCCCGAGCTGGATGGCACCCAAATCATGGAACTGTTGCAGATACCTCCGGGTCCCGCAGTGGGTCAGGCGTACGAGTACCTGTTGAACCGCCGCATCGAGGAGGGACTTCGCGTCGAGGATACCGCCACGGCTGATCTGATGGCCTGGTGGGCGACGCAGCAGCGCTGATTGCGTAGCATCTCATTGTGGTCACCCGTTCGATTCCCCGTCAGGTGGCGAGTGCTGTCCTGCTGATGGTCATCGCCGTGTCCATGCTGATGCAGGCCAGTCCTCGGGCTCGGGCCGACACGAACCCGGTCGCCATCTCGATGGACACGGTCACACCGGCCACACTGACTCCGCAATCCACCATCACCATCGCCGGCAGCATCAAGAACACCAGCGACACGCCGATCAGTCTGGTGCAGGTGTACCTGTGGCATGCAGGCGAACCGATCACGACCCTCAGCCAGTTCCACAGCATCGCATCGGGACCCTTGACCGAACCGGTGGGCGAGCGGGTCGTTGAACGCGGTGCTTGGCAGGTCATCACCGACACCGCCAACCCGACGCTTGATCCCGGTGAGACTGCTGCCTTCTCCGTCAGCCAATCCGCGGCGACGCTTGGCCTCACCACGCCTGGGGCGGTGTACATGCTTGGGGTGCACGTGCGAGGCCAGCCGCAGGGCGGCGTCAACCAGACGGTCGGACGGTCCCGGGTTCTGCTGCCGATGCCGACGGCCAGCAACAGCCAGGCCATCGTCCCGGTGGTCTCGCTGACGTCTCGCCCGTCACTGGTGGCTCCCATGGTGTTTCGCGACGACCACCTTGTGGAAGAACTGCGGGGCCGGCTGCGGACCCTGCTTGACGCTGCCCGGCGTACGGGTGCGAGTTTCGTCGTGGACCCGGCGTTGATCGACGAGATCACCGCCCTGGCCGGCGATTTCACCATCCAACAGCAGCCATCACCCTCACCCGCCGTGCCCGCCGCAGAAATCGGCACCCTGGCCACCGCCTGGCTGGACGATTTCGGACAACTGGCCGCGTCCGGCGACGGGTATCGACTGCCCTACGGGGCTCCGGTGACGGGCGGGCTCACGACTGCGGACGCGTCAGTGGTGCTGCAACGGAGCCGCACCGCCCTGGCCGACACCAACCCTGCAGCCGAGCTGCCGCTAGCACTGTGGCCCGCTGGTGGAGCCGCATCGGCGGCCCAGCTCAGCCAGAACGAAACATCCCTGTCAGCCCGGTTGGTGCTGGCCAGCAATGCAGAATCCCTGACACCACGACGAACCGTGGGCACGACCGTCATCCCGTACGATCCGCAGCTGTTACAGGGGCTTCCGCAGGACGGGGAGCAATCGACGGCGCAGATCCGAGGGCGGGCTGCCAGTCAACTGTTGCTGGGTGGGGTGTCTGGTCAGCCCCAGGTCGTCATGTTGGACACGTCCGAGAGCCTGGAGCGACTGCGGCAAGCCAGCAGCAATCTCCTCCCCTCGTCCTTGGCGGATCTGACGGCCGGGGCCATCCTCGCCCCGGTCAGTTTCTCCGCCGGCACGGTGGTCAGCGGCCAGGAGCTGCTGTCCAATGTCACGGCTTCGAAAGAGAAATTCGCCTTCTGGTCTGAGCTGACCCAGTCCCCCTTGGCCGGGCAGAGGTCAGCGCGAACCCTGTCCCGCGCGATGAGCTCCGGCTGGCGATCATCCGATCAGGCCGGGAAGTTCCTCGAAGATGCCGTTGCCCTGTTGGTCGGCCCCTCCGACAACTCCGGCGTGATCCTGTCGATTTCGCCGTCCTTCGTTCTTCCCTCCGAGGAGAACACCGTGCCAATGACGATCACGAATCGGTTGGACGAGACGGTGCACGTCCAGGTCACCTTCATCTCGGAGAACCCGCAGCGGATCAGCGTCCCGGACACCAAGTCCTTCCGGGTGTCGCCCGGATCATCGGCCACGGTCACCTTCAACCCGGTTGCGCACGACAACGGAGCCACCCGGATCACTGCGCAGCTCCGCACCCTGAGCGGTAAACCGATTGGGGAACCGCGCTCCTTCACCGTCGAGGCGAACTCGCTGGGACAGGTCGGTTGGATCATCGTGATCGCTGCAGGTGCGCTGCTGCTGGGCAGCACGGCACTCCGGATCCGGCAGATGCAGGCGCAGCGGCGAGCCGGACGCGCCTCGAAGAAGTCGTCCACCATCGATGAAGCTCAGCAGGCACACGAGTAGGCTGATCCGCACATGTCGGCAAAGGCCAGCAAGGCAAAGGAGAGCAATGGGTGACAGCACGTCGCATGATGACGAATCTGCCGACGACCTCACCCGACCTGGTGCCTACGCGCCTGACCGGGGGGATGAACCCACCGAACGCAACATATTCGACGCAGTCAACCGCGATGACCTCGACCACACCCACCCTGTGGCTGATGTGGCCGCCGGTGACATCCTGGGTGAGCGCTACCGGTTGGAGCAGCAACTCGCCAGACGAGGCTCCACCCTGACGTGGCGCGCCTTCGACGAGAAACTGTCCCGCTCGGTTCTGGTGCATGTGCTTGCAGGAGGCGATCCGAGGACCGGAACGGTTCTGGAGGCCGCCCGAAAGGCTGCCGTGGCCACCGATTCTCGATTCCTCCGGGTACTGGACGCCGCTGGCGGTGAGAACGAAGAACCGTCAATGGTGGTGTGCGAGTTCGCTCCGGGCCAGAGCCTGGAGCTACTGCTCTCCAGCGGGCCGCTCAGCGCACTGGAAGCTGCCTGGTTGGTCCGCGAGATGGCGGACGCGCTGACCGTCATGCACCAGCAGGGACTCTTCCATGAGCGTCTGAATCCTGACACGGTGATCATCACCGCGACCGGCAACGTGAAGATCGTTGGCTTCCTGATCGAGGCTGCGCTGCATCCCGGGGACGAGGTGGATGCCCTCGCGTGGTCGGAGCGTGAACAGGCCGATGTGCAAGCAATGGGCCGAATGCTGTACGCGTGCCTCGTCGGACGATGGCCGATTGATGACGACGGCGCGGACGAGCCCACCTGGGGCATGCAGCCCGCTCCGATGGACTCGGCCGGTTGGCTGACACCCCGGCAGGTGCGGGCAGGTGTGTCCCCGGCTCTGGATGTGATCTGTGACCAGATCCTGTCGTCGACACCCCGTTACCACGAAGTGCCGTTGCGCACCGCCAGCGAGGTGTTGCTGGCCTTGTCGAAGGTGTTGGGCACCGCAGATGCGTCTGCGGATCTGGAACGGCGGCTGCGCTATCCCGGCCAGCAACTGCCCGGAGCGTCAGCTGCATCAGGCGACCAACGCCATCGACCGGCGGCCACCCCGAGAAGCCAGCCGCGTCACGACTCGCGCGTGCGATCCGCAGCATTCGGCCAGGCAGCCGGCGATGACACCCAACGCTGGTATCCCCAGGATGCAGTCCGGACGGGCGCCGCTTCGGCAGCAGCCGTTCAACCGCCTCCTGCCAGTTCTTCTGCAACACCCACCGAACAAGAGGATTCGCGTGGCTCCTCTGAGCCGACTCCGTTGAACCCCGTTGCGCGTCCGGCCCGGAACCGGCGCTGGTTGATGATCTTGCTGGCGCTGCTCACCCTCACCCTGATCGTGTCGCTGATCGCTTTGGGGATCAACAGTCGCACTGGCGGCGGTGCATCATCCGGAGCAGGTGGCGGGCCGTCAGCCGGCTCCAACGTGTACACCATCAGTGGTGCGGACGACTTCGATCCGTCGAAGGACGGCGGCTCCGACGACGAGAATCCGAATCAACTGGGTCTGGCTTACGATGGCAAGACCGACACCGCATGGCAGACACTTACTTACCTGAACGATTCGAAGCTCGGGCGGCTCAAGCCCGGCGTCGGAATCGTGTTCGACCTCGGTCAGCCGGTCGATGTGGGCTCGGTGGAACTGACCTTGCAGGGCAGCCCGACGGGCGTCGAGATCCGCATTCCCACCGACGGCTCCACCAGCAGCGCACCGATGGACTCGCAGGCCTCCTGGACGACTGTCGCCAGCGATCCAGCAGCGGGAACGTCGGTGACATTGCCGATGCAGACCGATGTGAACACCCGCTACCTGCTGGTCTACTTCACCTCGCTGCCTAACATCGGCGGCAAGAATTATCGTGCAGGACTTGCCGAGATCTCGGTGATGGCACCGTGACAGACTGCGGCCCCCTCGTCCCAGATTCAGCGCGATTGCAGGCTCCGTAGCAGTTCCAGGATCCCTTCGGCGGCGAGGTCGAAGGAATCCATGCTCGCTGACGCCCGCGCCAGCACCACGGCACCCTCTGCGGTCGAGAGCAGGGTAGTCGCGTACAGCTTGGCCTGTTCAGGGCGCAGGCCGGTGTCGGTCAACAACTCGACCAGCTTGGTCGTCCAGATGACGAAGACGTCATTTGATCTCTTCAAAAGGTCTTCATCTCCGCTGGAGGCCACCACGCCGGTGACCGCACACCCGGTGCTGAAACCGGTGTTCTCCAGCACCATGCGCCAGACACCCAGAAACCCGACAGCGACATCCTCCGGACTTGAGAAGGACTGCTGCCCCAGGGAATCCAGCATCATGGCACGGCACTTCACCAACGCTTCACCGATCAACTCGTCCTTCCCCCTCGGGAAGTGGTGATAGATCGATCCGCGCGGGGTGCCACTGTGCTGGATCACCGAGCCGAACGAGGCGCCAGCGACCCCTTGGG
>JAGXHS010000084.1 GCA_024636075.1 Propionibacteriaceae bacterium | reverse complement strand
CCCCCGTACCGGGCCACTCCAAAGTCCCGGTGTAGGTCAGTTCGCTGTTGACGACGGGATCGCTCGATACCGGGATGCTGGTTTCAATCATGCCGACAGCCATGCCGTTCAGCACCCCAGGCACCGAAGCGAACGGCCCCAGCTCCGTCGGAAACACGGTGATCGGACCGTCAACACCGACAACCTCCACCGGTATCTTGCTGTCCGGCGCCAGCGTCAACTTCGCACCGATCAGGGCGTTGCCAGACAGATCAATCAGTGCGATCTGCACCGGCTGCAACCGCCATTCAGGAGCGGGCTGCACAGGTATTTGAGTCATGTTTTCCCCTTGTTTTGGACGGTGCGCCACACGCGGTCGTCGGCGATACGCTGCAAAGTCTCCGGAAACTCCGGCAGCTTCGGCAGCTGCACGCCAGCATCGACAAGTGTCTTTCCCACTTCGTCGATGAAAGCGCCGGCGTCTACCAGCCGCTCAGTTGCGTGGCGGGAGTAAGTGCGCAAGTCCAGCAGCTCTATGCTGGCTTCCGTCAACTCTGCGCTGGCATCCGCCAACGCAGCCTGTGTTTGTGGCAGAGCTTTCTGCGCTTCGACGAGGCGCGCCTCCAACGAGTCGATCCGGGCCCACGCCTTCGGTGCGAAATCGAGGTCCGTTTGTTGCCGCCCGGCCCGCCGCGCCGACCGACTGATCAGCCAACCCACCAGCACCGAGAGTGCCACACCGATGAAACTCAACACCGCTTCAAGCATCGGTTAGTCCCTCGGAAAGCGTCCAGGTGGGAGCCGTGCAATCGTCCAGATGGCCACCAGGATGGGCAGGTAGTAGAGCGGCTCGTGCCACTTGCCATCCGCCATGTCCCACACGACGATGAGCGTCACGAGACGCTCTGTGGCGAGGAACGCCAGAGCCACGAGGCAGACCTCGGACATCGTTGTTGTGGTCGACGTGACTATGGTGGTCAGCCCCACCACGATCCACAGCGTTGATCGAACGAACACACGCCCGAGTCCCGGCGCGTCGTACCAGACGAATGCAATGCCAATCAGGACGTAGATGCCTCCCATCAGCGCCAGCGGAAGCCAGCGCCGGGGCGGGTCGAAGCATGGGTTCGGGGCGACCTCCTTCACTGTGTCAGCTCCCGGCGCGCTGGGGCCCGGCGTCAGCAGTCACCACGTCGCCGGGAACGTTGACGCTGGCCAGCCCGGTGATGGCAAAGAAGAGACCGCCGGCAACCGCCATCTGGTTGCCATCGATGACCCCATACACCAGCAGCACCGAAAGCGCCGCCGTGGCGATGCCGTAGATGTATCGCCGGAACTTGCGGCTCTTGATCAGAACGTCCATCACAGCACTTCCCGCCTCTGCTCATCCAGGTCGGAGCGCAGTCCCCTCACGCCGGCGTTGGCCTCGGCCGCCTCAATCTTCCCGACCAGTGCCATCCGCAGCGCCTCCCGAATGGTGACCTCCTCGCCCGTGATGGGGTGAGTAACCGTGCTCCGCAGGATCGCGGCCGCGATCTCATCCGCACTTGCCATGTCGAAGTCTCCGATCTGTAGACGCGCAGCGATGTCGCGACGCATGCTTGTGAGTGATTCCTGGCCCGGATCCCACTTGGTGGTGGACCATTCGCGGTGCCCGATGACGGATGCGGCACCCCAACCGTGAGCAGCGCACAGCGCAGCACTCAGCCCTTCGGTGGCTTCCCGCTGATCATCCGTCATCCGATGCCCACCGGAATACATGACTTCAATGCCGTAGAAGCGGGGGTTGCCGTCGGTGTCGCGGCGAGTCGGCTTCGCCTCACCGCACATCAGCGACGGATCTTCTGCGATCACCCGATCCAGCACGCGACCGTCGCCGCGCCCGGCGTGGTTCCCGCGACCCCAGCCGATCGTGTAGATCGTTCCGGATGCGTCGATGCCGAACTGGCTCAGCGGCCCCGGCAAGCCCGTGTAGCCGTCGTGAAGAACGTTGGTCGCGTAGGCGGCTGGTGCGCTGGTGTCGCTGCCCGTGTGATGCACCATGACACCGTTCACCGGACCCCAGGCCCCCTTGTGGTTCCGGTTGTGGGTCTTCCAGCCCCCCAGCTGCACGACCCGATGTCCGGTGCTCTCCGCCGCGGCCAGTGCCGCACTCGCGCTCAGTGGTGTCGACATTGCCCGCCCCTCTCACATCGTCCCGGCAGTGGTGACGCCATAGCCGCTGGTGTAGTTGCTGGTCGCGTACACCCCGACAGTCGAGTGGCTCGTAGCCCGCACACCGTAGGCGCGCAGCGCCGTGGCCGCCTTGTCTCCCCTGCCGAAGAAGTTGCCCACGACGAGAGCGGTGGCGTACCACGACCGGGCAGCCACCGCCGAGGGGGCGTTCGCCGTCGAATTGCTCCACGGGTCGATGATCGTGTTCCCAGACACCACAGCGCTGCTCACGTCGTGGTAAAGCGTCACGCCATGCCCTGCGCAGGTGTCGACCTCGTTGTCGGCGATCCGCACATTTCGGGAGTCGTAGGTGAGTATGCCGCCCGAGTTCGGACTGTCCGGGCTGCCGTATCCACGGACAGTGTTGCCCGAGATGACGCCTGTCGCTTGCTCGAGCGTGTTGCCGAGGCCGCCGTAGGCACCCACCAACATGATCCCGGCACCCGCGATCCTGCTGAGGTCCTGATCCAACACCTTGTTGTTCGTGATCGACACATCCAGCGGGGCCATGTCGTCGACGCCGCTGATGTGCGACGGAACGGCAGCGATACCGATACCGCACTGCGTGATCTTGTTGTTGTCGATGGTGATGTTCTTCCCGGCATGCGTGTCGATGCCTTCACGGACCACCCCCGAGATCCGGTTGTGTGCGACGAGCACATCTTCAGAGCGGCGGCCGTTCTGGTAGGCGTCACGGGTCACCGCGACCCCGTAGGAGTCAGTCGCCGACCCCACTACGTCGTCGATGGTGCACCAGGTCACCTCAGCACCCACCACACCGACGAGCATCACCCCGGCATAGTGCACATCCGAGATACGGCACCGCCGGATCGTCAGGTCGTTGCAGTCTTCCGCCCATATACCCGAACCGCGGACGCTCATGACCCTGCAGCAATCCAGCCGCACGCCACCGCCAGTAACCTCCACGCCACGCACGGAATCGTCATAGGGACTGCTGCCTGCACCGACGATGCCGATGTCGCGCAGCCGCACCCCATGGCCAACGACGTGCACCACCGTGAAGCCTGGGGTGGTCGCCATGATCGTGGCGGGCCCCGTCAAGCTGCCCACCGTGACGGTGCGCTCAACCAGCCACGTTCCACCGATCAAAGCCACATCCGGCAGAGCTTCCAGCGCATCCGCATGGGATCCGGTTGCGGGCGGATACACCCGCTCTTCAGCAATCGGCACGCTCGGCGGCGGCACCGAAGTCGGGATGCGGACATCCACGAAATCCGCGAGGGCATCCGTCAGGACCGAGGCGACACTCACGAAAGCCTCACAATCAGCAGCGAGTTGTAGGCCGTGGTGCTTTCCGACAGCCGATCAACCAGCCTGTTCGGCAGGCCAAGCTGCAAACCGACCTCCAGGGGCCATGCTCCGACTCGACAGCAGCCTGTTCTCATCGCTCAAGCCGTCCTGTGACGTCTCAGCCTCGTTGGCGCGCGATGAAGCCACTTGTCCTCGGCGTGGATCTTCTTGATTCGCCGCTGCGCTTTCTCAGCATAGAAAATCTCCAGCCAGTCGGGCGAATCCTCGCCCTCGTGGCCTGTGGCGCCAGCCTCGCGGGCAGACCCGCCACCATCGCCCGCCGCGTTCTCGGCAGACGTCACATCAGTTGGATCTTCAGCGCCCTCTTCGCGGCGTTCAAGATCATCAGACATTTGATCCTCCTGGGGATCGTTTCCATTTCGGCCCGCCCTCCGGTTGGGGCGGGAAGTCTCTCATCCAGGATTACTGTCGCTGCGTCAGACAATGTGGCAGGGCAGTTGAGTCAGCCCTGAAGGAGGACCAGTCACAGGGGAAGGCCAGCAACAATCGCTACGGAGAAGAAGACCCGGATCGGGATGAGTGTGATCGCTGGTGAGCTGAGTGTCGACCGGAGGAGATGGTGTCCGCGGCGACTGTGCCGCGGCTGCTGGGTGACGAGCAGCTGATCGAGCCTGCCCGCCATTTTGTGGCATGCTAAAGCTCTTTAAACGCAAATTACCACACCACAAGATCCAGAGTCAAGCATTCCGCAGCGCCCTCTCCGCAAAGATTCTGCGGATGCTGTCGAGGTCGTACATGCGACGCCGTTCCGACTGGCCGGGAACCTCCACCAGCAGCGACCGAGCCGCCCACGATTGCAGCGTCCGCAGGTTGAGGCCGAGCCGCTGCGACGCCTCCGGCAACGTCACCGCCAGCAACGTCCAACTCTTGCCACACCCCGAGCAGAGGAACCGCTCCGGCCCCACTTCGCTGATGGGCATCCCACAACCCGTCTCGCCCAAGTGGAGTGCGGGCATCCGGTCGGCCTCCCCGAGCGCAGCACGCATCCTCTGCGCCGTCGTGTGGACGTCATGGGCGAACTCGCCCCACCACTGAAGCCCGGAGCACCACTCCACAGCCTCGCGCAACCACCCGCATACATTGCCCAGGGTCGGCACTGCGGGGAGCTCGGGCGACAACGTGGGGCTCGCATCGTACATTTCCCGCTCGATCATCCGCGCCCACATATACAGGTCAGGCAGAATGCCCATCCGGTTCACGCCGGCCATCCGGTCGAGCTGGTGGATGCCGTCGGCATCATCGCCGCCGATCTTCTGACGCGTGTCGAGCATGTCCAGCGCGGTGAGGTTGACCGGCGCTGGTGGGTGGGCGAGCTTCCCTCGCCCGGTCTTCGCGTTCGCGCTGCCGGGTGGGCGGCTGGTGAGGATGTGCTTGAGGTCGGCGTGCAGGTCGGCAATGGTGGTGAGGTCGGCGCGGATCTGCTGCGCGTCGTGGCTGGTCACGATCTGGTCTCCTGTATCATCGGGGGTGTCGAGTCCGCGACGGACAAGGGCGTTCGTTCACTCGGCTGGTCGCCATTCCCCTCGATCGCGTGGATGAAGGCGCGCCCTCAGGGCGAGCCGCTGACAGTGCGTCAGACATGGTCATCAGTCGGCCCTTCCACCTGTCCCGTTTCAGCGCCGAGCGGCAGCCTGGTGACACTGTCGGAGGCTGGTGAATTGAAGTCCAGACCGGACTGGGACATCCAGATGCGATGTGGCCAGCACATGCATGTGTCAACGAGGCATGCAGTGTTGCCGTTCGCGAACCGAGCCCATTGACCTGGCTCTCGTCTGCCGAGTTCCTCGCGGGTATGGATTGTGGTCATGCTCTGGTCCTTTCGTTGATTTTGCTGCGGATCGCTGCCGTGTATCCGGCCACAGCAACAGGGTCTGCGGGGATGATGCGCTCAGGGGTGTAGCGGGGGGGCATCGGCACCGACTGCTCGCGGGGCGCGGCAGCTGACCACCACGGGCCAACCTCGAGCACCCGCGCGGGGGTCTTGGTTGCCGGGTCCGTTGCGATCCACGCGAACGCCACCGCCGCATCTGACCAGTTCTTGTCGGTGAGATTTTTGGTGATGAAGCTACGGAGGGACTGCGCCGGCCAGTCTGGGCGAAGTGCATGGACGGCAATGGCGAGCCGGTCAGCTTCGTTGCCGTTCATCGCTCATCACCAAATCCAAATATGCCGACCACGGCGTGACGGGCACGCGCCCGCGTGACAGAGCTTGGGTTTGGAGACTTGCGTAACCACCAGTTGAAGGAGGGTGAGTTGGCAAGTTGGTATCTTGGCAAGTTGGTTCGGCAACAGCTCGATTGATGGTTCATGTCGTCATGCCTCCAACTGATCAAGCAACAGTTCCTCGAACAGTTCCGGTAAGAGTTCCTCGAACTGTTGCCACCCGCTGAGGTTTGGTTTGTCGCGTGCCAGGTGCACCAGTTCACCGATCAGCGCTTCCCTGATCTTGTTGGACCTGATCAATCCATATGAGGAGATGAGCGCCTTGGTCAGGTTGGGCTTGGCTATGACGTTGTCGTATCTCACAAAGGTCCTGGCAATGACTTCGCCCGCTCGCTTGTCGATCACGAGCAGTCCATGGCGCTCCAGGTCGTCCCATACCCTCGCCACTTTTCGGTCAGTCAGGTCCGATGCGAGGCTCGAGTATCGCGACGGGAGGTACGGGACCACGCCCGCCCATGAGATCCCGGGGCTTGAAAGTATCGCCATGTAGCAGTCGTGATGCATCGTTGAGAGTTCCGACCATTCAATATCGGTGTGAGTTCTGGTGAGGTAGCGGGCATATTCGCGTGCCATTGGTTCTACCAACGCCCAAGATTTGGGTCGATTGCGCGGGCCGCGTTGAGTATCGCGCCGCGTACGTCGGGCCAGCAGTCGCATGGCTGCACAGGATGGAAGCACGGACCCCACGCGATCAGGATTTCGCGGAGCTTTTGGGCTGCGATGACCTCGATGTTGTCGGATTCGACGGTCGGACCGACGCCGGCAGTGCTCCCTTGAGGCCCTTCTTCGGTCTCGCCCGGGTTGCCCTCGGGGTGTTTGCGCACCTCGGGCGAGTATCCAAACATCCCAGCGAAGGCAGGTGATTCCTTCTGTAGACGAGCGGCTTCGCGCATTCCTGGCACACGTCGCCAGCGGGTGTCCTGGGGCTCCAACTCGCGTCGCCAGCGATCAGCGGAGAACAGCAGCGCGGCCGCTGATGGGTAGCCGTACTCCTGCGCCACGCCCTCGGGTTTGGTGCCGTGGTCGAGCTTTCCGAGGATTGTGCGCTTGTCGCGGTCCTCCAGTGCTGGCATGGATCGGTCGGGCAGCATGCCCTGTCGATTCGCGCGCTGCTCCCGGTGATATCTGGCGGTGGCGGCTTTGCACGCCTCACAGCGGCAGCTCCTGGATCCGGTTGTTGTGCCGCGCCGAGGGGCGTCTGGAGAGAGTCTCATTCGTCTACCCGCAACCGGGGGATTGCGTACAGGGCGGCTGCGATGCCAGCCAGGTAGGCGAGGGCGAGTGCCGCTGCGAAGGCGGCGATGGTCTTGAGGGGGATCATGGGGGATGCTCGTTTTCAGCTAGGTGACCTAGGAACGTGAACCTGTAGGTGGGCTGCCCGTTGTGCCGGGGCGACAGCTGACCGGTGGGCCGAGATCAGACTCGATCGCGTGGGGTGTCGTCGTCTGGCAGGAGGTGGCCGCCTTCCGCGCCTTGATGGCCCAGCGGGGCCGGTGGTTGGTGTCAGACAGCAGGGCCGCTGGTGCGGTGGCAAGGCCGGAGCCGTGGCAGAGTCGGCAAGAGTCGGCACTGCGCTCGTGCTCGACCGGGCAGGGAACGAGCTGGGACGCCTCGGTTTCGGCGGTGTAGATGTGCCCGTCCCTGTCCCAAGTTGGGCACATGGCCTCGCCACTGCCACAGTCGGGGCAGCACGTGACGATCACAGTCCCGCCCCGTCACCGCGGTCCTCGTCGCTCTGCTTCGGGATGCTGCTGAGGTCGATCATGAGGTGGTCCTTTCCTGGTGGGTGGGGCTGCCCGGCTCATCCCTGGGCAGCCCCGCGTGGGGGTCAGTGGTCGGTTT
>JAGXHS010000083.1 GCA_024636075.1 Propionibacteriaceae bacterium | reverse complement strand
CTGTGACAGTGTTCGATCATTTCGTCGTCGCTCAAGTCGTCAGCCAGGCTGTGAGTCGAGCGCCCCACCGACAGCCGGACCAGGTGGTGCGGTGATTCGGCCAGGTGGGGCCATTTGCGGGTGAGGTTGGTGGCTGCCTTGAAGGTTCGTTCCTGGCGACTGGTGAGCAGGATGCCGTTCGCCTCGCGCAACATCTTGTTGTGCTGGGCGGCCGTCTTGTCGTAGCCCAGCAGCACGCTGGCCACCGAAGCCATCTTCACCCAGCTCATGGCGACTTTGACCTCGGGGCACAGCGATGAGACCAGATCCGAGATCACCGGGCCCGGGACCGCGACCACCACCTGGTCAGCGAGCAGTGCGGCAGACCCGTCAATGGCCACCTGCCACTGATTCCCCTCACCATGATGTCCGTCCCGCTCCTGCTTGTCCTCGGGCACCGTGACCTGCTGCAGTCCGGTCACCGACGAGGACGTGCGGATGTCCACACCGAGCCGGCGCGCATCGTTGGCGAGTGCTTCGATCAGTGTGCTCAAGCCCTCCGGCCAGCTCGCGAACATCGGCAGTTGGGTCTGCGTCGGAGCGGCAGCAGGGGGCTTGCGACGTCTGCGGAGCGACTCCAACACGATTGAGACGCCGCCGGTGGCCTTCGTCTTGAGCTGCGGCGCGGTCGCGTGCAGGCTCAGCGCCTTCACCTCACCGCCGTGCAGGTTTCCCAGCATCGCATCGACGAACACCTCGGCGACCTCGGTGCCGAAACGCCGCTCGATGAAGTCCCCGACCCCCATGTCCACGTCGTAGCGGCGCCGTGCCAGCAATGGCTCCATCCCGGCTCGCGCCAGACCGGGCAGGGTGAGAATTCCTGATCTCAGCACCGGCAGCAATCGTGTCGGTCCGGTGGGACCCACCCCGGCAGGAAGTGGTTTCAGGCCACGTCTGGTCAGCAGTAGGGATTGCCCGGGATTCGCGGACACCACCGTGCTGTCCAATCCCAGTTCCCGGATCAGCGTGGCAGCAGCCGACGCGCCCAGGTGTGCCGATTCGGCCCCCATGTCGACGGTCACGGGACCCACCGGGATTCCGTGCACCTGGCCCCCGAGACGGTCGCTGGCCTCCAGCAGCACGACCTCGTGGAAGTCCTTCGCCAGTTGGTGCGCCGCCACCAAGCCAGTGATGCCAGCGCCGATTACCACGCAGACGTCGTCCGCCCTGGTCTCTCGACTGTCTGTTGTGGTCACTCGAAAGACTTTAGCCGGATTCCTACGCGCTGAACCCACGGGGTTGTCCGTTCGTGACGTCGCGGCGGGTGCTCATCGGAACCAAACCGTTGCGCAACCCCCATGCCACGGCTTGCGAGCGTCGCGTGACATCGACCTTTCGGTAGGCCGTGCGGATGTAGCTCTTGACGGAGTTCGGGCTCAGGTACGCCCGCTCGGCGATCTCCGCATTCGACAGTCCCTGGGTGATGAGAGTGATCATTTCCGCTTCACGCATCGTCAGTCCAGCAGATCGACCGGGCCAGTCGGCGCGCGGGGGAGCATGGTCTGCATCCAGGTCTTCGTCGTCGCTGCCTTGCAGCGGTGCCGGGTTTCGGCCCGCGTGGATCGTCTCCAAGCCCTGCACCAGTTCTTCGGGTTGCAATCTCTTCGAGAGCAAACCCGCCATTCCAGCCGTCAGTGCGCGCTGCTTGAGTCGGTCGTCGAATCCCCAGGTGTAGAGCACCACCTTCCGGACAGCTCCTTGACGCAGCTGCTCCTTGAGGGTCTCGAAGGAAGCCTGGTCCTGACCGAAGGTGTCGAACAGCGCGATGTCCACCGGCGCCTTGACCTTGGCCTTGGTGTCCAGCTCCACCACGTCGATCCGATCCTGGAAGGGTTCCAGCATGAACTGCAGACCGCGCACCACCAAAGGGAAGTCGTTGACGAGAGCAATACTGATGGGCTGGTTCACCCACGTATTGAAGCATGGAACCGCCGCAGGACGAACAAGACCCAGGCTGTGGAGTTCAAACAAGGAAACCCACCCGAATTGGTGGGGAGTCCCCCAGCCGCTGACAAGAAACCTACGCTAGCGTAGGTAGCGGTCTTGGCTGCGGGGTCTCTGAACTGGGACTAGATTCTCCCCAAGGTCCGCGAGCTGGGTGAAGGGAGTCAGTCCATGGCCTTGGATGGCGCAAACGATGGCATGGTGCAGCTGCTGACACCGGAGGGCCAGCTGGTTGAGCATCCCGATTTCAGCTACCAGGTCGACGATGCCGAGGCCAGGGAGTGGCTGCGTCAAATGGTGCTGGGGCGCCGCTTCGACATTGAGGGCACCGCACTGCAGCGGCAGGGTGAAATCGGATTGTGGCCGCCGCTGTTGGGCCAGGAAGCGTCACAGGTCGGGGCCGCAGCCGCGGTCCACCCCAAGGACATGGTCTTTCCGACCTATCGCGAGCACGCGATTGCCCTCAGCCTCGGGGTGGAGCCAGCTGAAATGCTTTCGCTGTGGCGCGGAACCCGCGTCGGCGACTGGGACAGCGAGGTGCGCCGCTTCGGGCTCTACACCATGGTGATCGGCGCCCAGACACTGCACGCCACCGGTTATGCCATGGGTCTGCAACTGGACGGCATGGTCGGCAACCCGGAACCGGATCGCAATGCGGCCGTACTCGCCTTCCACGGCGATGGTGCCTCCTCCCAAGGCGACGTGAATGAGGCGTACGTCTTCGCCGCCAGCTACTCCGCGCCAGTGGTGTTCTTCTGCCAGAACAACCAGTGGGCGATCTCCGAGCCGATCACCCGGCAGAGCAAGATCCCGCTGTACCAACGCGCCAGGGGCTTCGGTTTCCCCGGCATCCGGGTCGACGGCAACGACGTCTTCGCCGTGAAGGCGGTCACCGAATGGGCGATGGAGCGCGCTCGACAAGGCCAGGGTCCAGCTTTCATCGAGGCGTTCACCTACCGGATGGGCGCGCACACGACCTCCGACGATCCGAGCAAGTATCGGCTCGCCGCCGAAACCGAGCACTGGAAGCTGAAGGATCCGATCGAGCGGGTGATCGCCTTCCTGAGGCGTCGGAATGCCGTTGATGATGGATTCTTCACCCAGCTCGATCAGGAAGCCGACGATTTCGGTGCCGCGGTGCGCGACGCCTGCAAGCAGTTGACCGAGCCGGACATGAGCGAGATCTTCGACATGGTTTACGCGGAGCAGACGCCTTGGCTGAATCAGCAGGCGGAAGAATACGCCAGCTATGCGGAGTCCTTCGATGTCGAATCCGGGAGCCACTCATGACGACGATGACGCTCGGCAAGGCGCTGAATTCTGGTTTGCGCCGTGCTTTGGACGCTGATCCCAAGGTGCTGCTCTGCGGTGAGGACATCGGCAAACTGGGTGGTGTCTTCCGAATCACCGAGGGGCTGCAGAAGGATTTCGGCGAGCACCGGGTGATCGATTCGCCGCTCGCTGAGTCGGGCATCATCGGAACCTCGATCGGGATGGCGCTGCGTGGCTATCGACCCGTGATCGAGATCCAGTTCGACGGGTTCGTCTTTCCGGGTTTCGACCAGATCGTCACTCAGCTCGCCAAGTTCCACTTCCGCAGTCATGGGCGCAGCCGGATGCCGGTGGTGATCCGAATTCCCTTCGGCGGGGGTATCGGCGCCATCGAGCACCACTCGGAATCGCCCGAGGCGTACTTTTCCCACACCCCGGGCTTGAAGGTGGTGGCTTGTTCCACGGCCCAGGACGCGTACTGGATGATCCAACAGGCCATCGCGTCCGACGATCCGGTGATCTTTCTCGAGCCCAAGCGTCGCTACCACGAGAAGTCCGAGGTGGACACCGAGCGGGTGCCGATGGCACTGCACCAGGCGGCGGTGCGTCGCCACGGCAGCGACATCACGTTGTTGACCTATGGTCCGATGGTGAAGACATGCCTCGAAGCAGCCACCATTGCAGCCGAGGAGGGCACCAGCATCGAGGTGGTTGACCTGCGGACGTTGTCACCGATGGACATGGTGACGATCTTCGAATCAGTGCGTCGCACCAAGCGGGCTGTGGTGGTGCACGAGGCCCAGCGGTCATTCGCCGTCGGTGCGGAGCTGTCGGCTCGGCTGACCGAAGAACTGTTCTACGTGATGGAGTCACCGGTGCTCAGGGTCACCGCCTATGACACGCCGTACCCGATGAGCAGGGTGGAGAGCGAGTATCTGCCCAGCGTGGATCGGATCCTCGGCACCGTCGACGACTCGCTCGCCTACTGATCGCCCGGAGGAGAAGACCATGTTCCAGATGAAGCTGTCAGACCCGGGTGAGGGCCTCACCGAGGCTGAGATCGTCTCGTGGCGGGTCGCGGTCGGTGACGAGGTGAAGGTCAACGACATCGTCGTCGAGGTGGAAACCTCCAAGTCGCTGGTGGAGCTTCCGGTGCCGGTGGCTGGGAAGATCGCCGAGTTGTTGGCGAGTGAGGGCGACACGGTCGAGGTCGGCGCTCCGATCCTGCTTGTGGACGACGGCTCGGACGAGCAGGGGGCCCCCGCCGCGGATGCTGCCGGCGAGGGCGACCTCGCCGAGGATGCTGCGGATGATGCTCCGGGTCCGATGCTGGTGGGCTACGGACCTTCAGGAGCTGCGACCGGCGGACGTCGCCGCCGACGAACGAAGTCGGAAAGCTCATCGAACGGGTCGGGCCAGGCCTCCGAAGCGTTGCACGGCCTGTACTCGCAGGAGACCCCATCCAGGCGTGCGGATGACGTGAAACCCCATCAAGCCATCAAGGCTGAATCACGCGGTGAACCGCTACCCGGTCCGGGGGTGCCGCCTGATTCCGCTGCTCTGCCCGTGCTGGTCGGAGGCAGTGCTGGTGGCCCCACCCTGGCCAAGCCCCCCGTGCGGAAGTACGCGCGCCAGCTCGGCGTGAATCTTGACGAGGTGACCGGCACCGGGCCTTCCGGGAGCATCACACGAGGCGACGTCGAGGCGGCGGCAGCCATCGAGAACATCCAGGCTGCTCAGGAGTTCCAGCGGAACCAATCGGCGAGCGAAGGGGCGTCATCGCGGACTGGTTGGCAGGACGAGGGGCGGTTGATGGATGAAGAACCGAGCACTGGCTTCTCCGGCGGGAACGGTCGGCCGACCGGCTCTGCGGGCGGGCCGCAGTTCGGCTACTTCGGCGGCGGACGGTCATCCAGCGAGAACCACGACCGTCGCGAACCCATCCGCGGAGTCCGCAAGGTGACGGCGCAGGCGATGGTCGATTCGGTGGCCCGCCACGTGCACGTCACCGAATGGGTCACCGTGGACGTCACTGAGACGATGCAGTTGCTGGAGCAGCTGAAACAGCGGCGTGAGTTCGCCGGGCTGCGGGTGTCGCCGCTGCTGATGTACGCGCGCGCCGTGTGTCTGGCGATGTCGACGAATCCGGTGATCAATGCTTCCTGGGACGAGGAGAACCAGGAGATCGTTTACCACGGAGACGTCAATCTGGGTATCGCCGCAGCCACTCCGCGGGGGTTGATGGTGCCCAACATCAAGGCGGCCCAACAGTTGACGCTGTTGGAGTTGTGTCAGGCCGTCAACGAGTTGGTGCAGATCTCCCGCGAAGGAAAACTGCAGCCGGCGGACTACTCACAAGGCACCTTCACCATCACCAACGTGGGTGTCTTCGGCATCGATGCCGGCACCCCGATCATCAACGGCAACGAATCGGCGATTCTTGCGATGGGTTCCATCGAGCGACGTGCCTGGGTGGTGGGCGAAGGCCCCGACGAGCGGATCGAACCGCGCTGGGTGACGACGATCGCCCTGGGTTTCGACCACAAGTTGATCGACGGCGAGCAAGGGTCGAGTTTCCTGCACGACGTCGCTGCCCTGCTGCAGCAACCCGCGCTGAGCATCCTCTACTGACAAGTAGGTCGCAGCCGTCCGACCACGCCGCCCAGGCCCATCAAGTTGCTCAGGGCCATCAAGTTGATCAGCTCTGTCACGTGCTTCGGGCCGGCAGCACGGGATGGAGCCGGCCGAATGTCGTGAGACTACTTGTTGTGGTGCGTGAGTTTTGCGTTGATGTCCCTCGCATACTCGCTGGTGCGGATCATGGCGACCATGTACTCGTACTGAACACGGAACAGGGCAAGGAAGACGAGAGCGAAGATCCATCCGAACAGCAGATCGAGAACAGCTAGAAAGACAATCGCACCGCCGCCATTGCCGGCGCCCGAGGTGGTAGCGCCAGCGGCGAACAGGAAGATCACCGATCCGAACCAGTACAGGCCCACTCCGATGATCGTCAGGAGGTAGAGCACCTTGAGGATCGACGGGGTGACGAAGCGATCGAACTCCAGATTGAACAGATCTTTGACGAATGTGCGGACCGCAGCGACCAGTTTGTTGCCGCGCGAGCCGGATGGCTGCGGATCAGCTGGCTGACCGTAAGGTCCCCAGCCGCCCACCTGGGCGCCCTGGGGCGGTGTGTTCCACCCGGGTTGGGCGGGGGCGGGTCCCGGTTGCGGTTGGGTGTAGGGAGAACCAGGCTGTTGCTGCCGGGATTGGGCATCCCACGTGGTGTCCTCCCAGCCCGGGGGGTTGGGAGGAGGTTGATTGGGGGGAGCGGGACCGTCCGGTGGCCCACTCGGGGGGCCCGCGCTCGGTGCATCATTCTGGCCGGGCTGATCGTGGGAGCCGGTTTCGTCGGGGGGATTCTGTTGGTCATTGGACATGTCTCCATTGTGCACACCATTCACCACCGAGGCGGCGCAGAGGCTCGAGCGGAGCACTTTTGGTGCCGCTTCTCGCCGTGGGGTCCACAATGGGTCAATGCACAATCCGACACACGCCGTGATCAGCCTTGAGGCGCTGAGCGCGAATCTGCGCAGTGCACGCCAATTGGCTGGTCCGGATCGCGCGGTGATGGCCGCTGTCAAGGCGAACGCCTACGGTCATGGCGCGGTTCAGGTCAGCCGCCACATCGAGGTGAATCGGCTGGCTGACGCGTTGGGGGTCGCGACCGTCGATGAGGGCGTCGAACTGCGTTCGGCGGGCATCCGGCTACCGATCATGAAGCTGTCGCACGCCTTCGCAGATGAGCTCGATGCTGCACTGAACCACGACATCACCCTCAGCGTCGTCGACGAGATGACCATCGCGCAGGCCGAGGCTGCTGCTGCGGCACGGCGGCGTACCGTCGCGGTACATCTGAAGATCGACACCGGGATGCGACGGATCGGGGCGGAGCCCGGATCGGCGGTCCAGCTGGCGAAGGCTGCGCTCGCTGCGCCTCACCTGCGGTTGGAGGGCATCTTCACCCACCCTGTCTCTTATACACATCTGACGCTGCCG
>JAGXHS010000082.1 GCA_024636075.1 Propionibacteriaceae bacterium | reverse complement strand
GGACCACAGCGGCATGGACCACAGCGGGATGGACCACGGAGGCATGGTCATGTCACCGTCGGGCATAGCGCTCGCCGAGGGCTCCGACGACCGCGACGGGCTGGAGATGGACGTCCTCCACGTGCCTCTCGGACCCGTGCTGCCGTACTGGCCGGGCGGTCTCGTGGTGCGATGCGCCTTGCACGGTGACGTTGTCGCCGAAGCCAGTGCCGAGGTGCTCGACTGCGAGGGTCGGGGCAACGACGCGTTGGAAGACGAAGTGGCCCACCGAGTCGACACCATTGCTTCCTTCCTGGCGCTGGCGGGGTGGGAGGACGCCGCGGCCGAGGCACGCAGCATCCGCGACGCGTTGCTCGAGAACAGTCCTGACGCTACGACAGAGCAGCGCCTCACCCGACTCGAGGGTCGGGTGCGGCGATCGCGACTGCTGCGCTGGTCCCTGCGTGCCATTCGGCCACTGGACGAGGACGATCTGCGACGACAAGACCTGCCCACCGGCTGGAGGGGTGACACGCACGACCGGTTGATCCGGATGCTGGCAGACGCCGTGGCAGCGCTCCACGGCAAGGACACGACGATCGCGCCGGACGCCTCCCCGGAGCAGATCGCCCAGCAGGTCGTCGGACTGGACCTCGCCACCGCCCGACTCGTGGTGGCGAGCCTCGACATCCGCACGCTGCCCAGCCACGCTCGGGCAGGGGAAACCCATGCCCGATGAGGCTCTCCGCACACTCGCCCCGGCGTGGTCCGCCGTGGCGCTGCTCATCCTGGGAGCGCTGACCGTTGCCGCATCCATGCTCGACGGCGTTCTCGCGGCCCGCTCACACGGGGCACCCAACGGTGCCGTCCGGCCGTTCGGCGAAGCGGCCCGCCTGATGCGGCAGCGTCGGCGCACGACCGTGGAGGCCGACACGCTGCTGTGGCGGACCGGTGGTGCGGGGCTGTTGGTCGTGGCGGCGCTGATGGTGACGGTGGTACCGCTGGGGCGGTGGACGCTGTTCGACCTCGACGTCGGCGTGGTGTGGTTCAACGCCTTGGACGTCGTGGTGTGGGCGCTCGTGTGGTTGACGGGGTGGGGCGCCAACTCAGCTCACTCACTGGTGGGTGGTTACCGCTTCCTGGCGCACGGCCTGGGCTACGAGCTGCCGCTGATGTTCGCGCTGGTGTGCCCCGCCATCGCAGCCACCAGCCTCAACGTTGGCAGGGTCGCCGCTGCCCAGGACGGCCTCTGGTTCGCCGTCTGGATGCCTGTGGCATTCGTCCTCTTCCTGCTGGGGGTGGTGGCGTTCTCCGTGTGGGGTCCGTTCTCCCCGGCCATCGGGTCGGACATCGCCGGCGGTGCGCGCGCGGAGTTGTCGGGGGTGGACCGGCTGGTCTTCGAGGCTGGCCGCTATGCGTTGCTTGCGGCCGGTGCGGCATTCGCCGTGCCGATGTTCCTCGGCGGGGGTGCCGGGCCGCTGCTGCCGGGCTGGCTGTGGACGCTCGTCAAGACCCTGGTGGTGCTGGGGCTACTGGTGTGGCTGCGCAGGAGGGTGCCGGCTGCCCGGCCGGACACCTTCATGGAGGTGGGGTGGCTGGTGCTGCTGCCAGCCGCTCTGCTGCAGACACTCGTGGTCGCGGTCGTCGTCGTGGGAAGGGGATGAGCATGGCTGTCGGTTTCGGATTGCTTGGCCTGCTGGCGGTCCTCAGCGGAGCAGCGGTGTTCTGGGTGAACTCCATGGCCAGGGCCACCTATGCGCTGGCGCTGTCCTTCGTCGCCGTCGGCCTGCAGGTGCTTTTCCTGCAACAGAACTACGTGGGCGTGGTGACAATCCTGATGATGGTGATGGAGATGGCGATCATGGCCGTCTACATGGTGATGTTCATGGGGATGAACCCTGCGCTGATGCCGATGAGCATGGTGCACAGCAACAAGGCGGCGCTGGGCATCGCGGTCGCGACGTTTCTGGCTCTGGCCGCAGGCGTCCTGCTCATCGACTGGCCCACCCGGCGGGGTACACCCGCCCCCGACGTGACTGCCGCGCTGGGGGACGCACTGATGGGCAGCAAGATGCTCGTCATGGTGGTCACCAGCCCCGTCATGGTCGCCACCATCGTGGCCGGCATCTCACTGGCCCAGCACCGCACCCGCTACGACCGCTTCGGCGACGACCTCACACAACGTCCCTCCCACGACACACAACCGGGTGGGGGCGGCCGATGACGCTGGAATTGACACTCATCCTCGCGGCAGCCATCTTTGCCGTCGGACTGTACGGGGCGATCTCGCAGCAGGTGGTGGTGATGGTGATGATGGGTCTGGAGTTGATGATCAACGCCTTGATCCTGGCCGCGGCGGGGTTCTGGTGGTTCCTCGCTCCCAACCCGACGGGGCAGGTGCTGCTGATGGTCATCCTTGCCGTCATGACGCTGGAGATGGCCATGGGCTTCGCAGTCGCGACGCTGCTGCACCGGGTGCGGAACTCGGACATGACCGACATGGCCACGGATCTGTCGGGGTGAGTAGATGACCGCGATCGCACTCTGGTTACTCGTGCTGCTGCCCGCTGTGGTGGGCGGCACGCTGGCGTTGTCCCGGCTCCAACGCGCTGCCGCGGGCGTTTCGCTCGGTACCGCCGCCATCACGGCCGCCCTGTCGGTGGTGGTGGCCGTGACGCGGCCGCAGGTGGCGGTGCCATTCGTGGCCGGCAGCGAGTTCGCGCTGGGCGTCGACGGGCTCTCGGCGTTGATGGTGCCCACCGTGGCGGTGATCACGCTGCTGGTGCTGGTCTTCGCGGCCGGCGACATCCTCGACTCCCGGGCACGGTTCCACGGCCTCATGCTGGTGTTCGCCTCCGCGGCCCTGGTCACCGCCACGGCACAAACGCTGCCGACGCTGCTGATGGCGTGGGAAATCATGGGGGCGATGTCCATGGCGCTGATCGGGTTCTGGTGGAGCGATGAGCATCGCGTGGCCTCCGGCACGGTCGCCTTCCTGACCACTCGCACTGCCGACATCGGAATCTACCTCGCGGCCGGGGCTGCGCTCGCCGGCGGTGCCGGCCTGGCGCTGGTGGATCTGCCGTCCGCCACCTCCGGGTGGCGCCATGTCATCGCCGCCGGGATCCTCGTGGCCGCGCTCGGCAAGGCGGCGCAGCTGCCGTTCTCATTCTGGTTGTCGCGGGCCATGGATGGACCCAGCCCCGTCAGCGCGCTGCTGCACTCTGCGGCCATGGTTGCGATGGGCGGCTATCTCCTGTTGCGGACGCAGCCGCTGCTGGCGGCAACGGGGTGGGCTGGCCCGGCCGCTGCATGGGTCGGCGCCGTCACGGCGCTCGTGATGGGTGCGGTGGCTGTTGCGCAGCGTGACCTCAAGCAGTTGCTTGCCGCCTCCACGTCCGCCCAGTTGGGGTTCGTTGTGATGGGTGCGGGCTTGGCGACGGTCACCGGGGGTGCCGTGCATTTGATGGCTCACGCAGCCACCAAGGCGCTGCTGTTCCTGGCTGCTGGAGCGTGGCTCTCTGCGCTGGGCACCAAGAGTCTGGTGGGACTGCAGGGAGTGGCCCGTCGCTGGCGGCTCGTGGGATGGGTGGTCACGGTGGGCGCGCTTTCGCTGGCGGGTGTCGCGCCCTTCGCGCTCTGGGCCACCAAGGATGCGGTGCTCGCTTCCGCACTCGAGCAGTCGCCGCCGCTGTTTGGCGTTGGACTTGCCGCGGCCGTGATGTCGGCGGCCTATGCGGGGAAGGTCCTCATGGTGGTGTGGCGGCCGGCGCCGGAGTCACAGCGCCACGAGGTGGAGTCGCACCTCGATGAGGAGCAGCAGGGGAACCGGCAGGTGGGACTGTTGGAAAAGGCGCCACTGCTGGTGCTGGCCGTCGGCGCGGGTGTCCTGGGGTGGCTGACCCTGCCACCGCTCGGCGAGGCCGTCGCCAGCGCGCTGGTCGGCGAATTCGTGCAGCCAACCGCCCTGGAACTGGTGGTCTCCAGTGTGGTGGCGGTTGTCGTGCTGGTGCTCGTGTGGTGGCGCGGGTTGCCGCAGCCGGAATGGGCCCTGCACTGGCTGGGGATGGAGCGTGCTGTACAGGTGGTGATCGTTCACCCCACGCTGTGGCTGGCTGAGCGGTGCGCCCGGTTCGACGATGACGTCCTGGACGCGAGTGTCGTGGCGACGTCGAGAGGTGTGGTGCGACTGGCCGGACGCAGCGCCACGATGGACGGCCGCTGGTTCGACGGGGCGGTCGAGAAGGTCGCAGCGTCCCTGCGGTCGCTGGGACATCTCGCCCGTCGTCCCCAGACCGGTCAACTGCACCAGTACTACATCCAGGCCGTCGCGCTGGTCGCGCTCGGCTTCCTCCTACTCATCGCTTTGAGGTGACCGTGCTCAGTCTGATCGTCTTCCTGCCCTTGGTGGCTTCGCTGGTACTCGTGACGCTTCCGATCATCAACGACACCGCTTCTCGCTGGCTGTGGGTGGCGGTGGCGACCGCTGAGCTCGCCCTGGTCTTCGCGGTGTGGCTGCGATACGACACCCCGTCGACCGGGGGCCTGGCGTTCGAGGAACAGGTGCCGTGGATCCCCGGGGTCAACAGCAGCTACCACGTCGGCGTCGACGGCCTGTCGCTGCCGTTGCTGGCGATGACGGCGGTCATCTTCCTGGCCTGTGCCGTGTACGGGCTGAGGGAGACGAATCGTCCGCGCCTGCACGCGGCGCTGTTCCTGTTCCTGCAGAGCGTCAGCATGGGGCTCTTCGTCTCCGCCGACCTCATCCTGTTCTTCCTGTTCTTCGACCTGTCAATCGTCGGGATGTATTTCGTGATCGCCGGTTGGGGCCATGGTGACGCCGCCCGATCCGCACTGAAGTTTTTCCTGTACACGTTCCTGGGGTCACTGTCGCTGCTGGTGGGCTTCATCGGCCTCTACGTGGCTGCCGACCCGCACACCTTCGACATGGTGGAGCTGACGAGACAACTCCCCCTGCAGGGGTCGTCAATGGCCGGTGGGTTGGTGCTCGCGGCGATCCTGCTGGGCCTCGCGGTGAAGACGCCGACGGTGCCGTTCCACACCTGGCTGCCGCCGGCACACACCGACGCCCCTGCGGGCGGCTCCGCGGTGCTCGCCGCCGTGTTGCTGAAGATGGGCACCTATGGCTTCCTGAGGATTGCCATGCCGATGTTGCCCGACGCGTGGCGGCAATGGTCGTGGTTGATCATCGTGGTCGGCGTCGTCTCCGTGGTGTACGGGGCCCTGGTGGCGCTGGCGCAGACGAATCTCAAACGGATGATCGCCTACACGTCGGTGAACCACATGGGCTACATCGTGTTGGCCGTCGGAGCGGCCGGTGTGGTCGCCGGTGACACCGAGCAGGCGCGCTCCATCGCCATCACAGGCGCGGTGACGCAGATGGTCAGCCATGGCCTGATCACCGCGGCGCTGTTCCTGCTCGCCGGAGTGCTGCACGATCGCGCCAGCACTTACGACATGGACGCCTACGGCGGGCTGGCCGCCCCCGCGCCACGGCTTGCGGCCCTGTTCGCCATCGGCGCGTTCGCGTCCCTGGGGCTGCCGGGGTTCTCCGGCTTCATCGCGGAGTTCCAGATCTTCACCGGCAGCATCGCCGCCGCCCCTGCCACCGCGGTGGCGCTGGTGGGCATCCTGATCACCGCTGCGCTGTTCCTGCGGACACTGCAGCGGGTCTTCACCGGAGCGACCCGGGGCAGTTCCGTTGGTTTCGTCGACCTGCGCGGCCCCGAGCTGCTGTCGGTGGGGCCGCTGCTGCTGCTCTCGCTGCTGATCGGTGTGCTGCCACGTTTCCTCCTCGATGTCATCGAGCCGGCCGCTGCGGCACTCGTCCAGCTCGTGGGGAGGTAGTCCAACTCATGCAGCCGATGCAGCTGCTTCCCGAGATCCTGCTCTTCGTTGGCGGGCTGGCGGTGCTGATCACCGGCTCCTTCCAGCCCCGTCAGCGGCAGTGGGTGACGCGCATCATTGCCGCCGCAGCCCTCCTGTCCGCAATGGTCGCCGCTGGGATCGCGTTGCCGGGGCCAACCCAGTTCCCGATGAACGGCACCTTCACCATCGACGTCGCCACAGGTGTGGCGAGGATTGTGGCGGCATTCGGCACACTCGTCGTGCTTGCTCTGGCATCGGACGGGATTGCCGGTTCGGTGCGGGAGAGCGAGACCTATGCACTGCTGCTGTTCTCCACCACCGGCACGGTGGTGCTGGCCGGCGCCAATGACCTCCTCGTGCTGGCCGTCGCGTTCCTGCTTGCCAGCATCCCGCTCTACGGACTCATCGGGATCGCGGGCACCTCCGAGGGTGCGGAGGCGTCGATGAAGACCTATCTCCTGGGTTCGCTGTTCGGCATCGTGCTGCTGGTTGGGATCATCCTTCTCTACGGCATCTCAGCCACCAGTTCCTATCCGGAACTTGCGCAACGCCTCGGCGCCGCACCGACGGGAGCCGTGGCGGCAGGAGTGGTGGCCGTCCTGGCGGGGTTGTTGTTCAAAGCCGGTGGTGTCCCGGGACACTTCTGGGTGCCTGACGCCGCCCAGGGTGCCGGCGGCGCGGTCGCGGCCTTCCTCACCACCGTTCCCAAGATCGGCGCCATGATCGCCATCTACCGGATCGTCGACCTGCTACCCGACACCCTGGCCTGGCCGTTGCTGGTCGCGGTGCTGGCCACTGCCAGCATGACGCTCGGCAACCTCGCGGCCTACTGGCAAAAGGATCCGCGGCGCCTGCTCGGCTGGTCCACGGTGAGCCAGGTGGGCTACATGCTGGTCCCGGTCAGCGTCGCCGGGATGGTCGACTCGGCGCTCCCCGCGTTGCTGCTCTACCTCGCCGGATACACCGTGACCAACCTCGCAGCTTTCGCGGTCAGCACTGCCTTCCCCGATCGTCGGACGCTGGATTCCTATCGCGGCACCGGGCGGTCGCACCCATGGCTGGGCGCTGCCCTCATCGTCGCCCTGCTGGGCCTGGTGGGCACCCCGCCCACCGCGGTCTTCGCGGGAAAACTGATCACCACCGCCGCTGCCTGGGATGGTGGGCTCGCCTGGCTCGCAGTGGTGGTCTTCATCAATTCATTGATCAGCCTCTTCTACTACCTACGCTGGATTTCCCCCGTCTACGGCAGCGGTGGGTCCATCCACACCTCGGCGTCCGGTGCCGTCACACCGGCTCGGTGGTCAGCCATCTCGTCGGTGACACTCGCGGCACTGAGTGTTGTCATGGGGGCCGGGGCAGGACTGATCCTGGGGGTTCTCGGATGATGCCGCGCCAGCCAGACCATGGCGAAAGCCGGGTCAGCGATGAGCGCCGACCACCATCCAGTCGGTGCCACGCATCCGCAATCCCATCAAGGCCCCCCGGATCAGCATGAACCCGGTGAAGGCCACCCACAGCCATCCGACTGCCCAGCTGGAACCACTGATCGACCCGACACCCTGCAACAGCCGATCCCCCGTGAGGTGGACAGCCAACGCCAGCGGCAGGTAGCCGACCAGCGTCCAGGTCATGGCACCAGCCAGCCACCGGCCATCACCGGCTCCGATCAGGACACCGTCGACGACGAAGATGTAGCCACTCAGTGGAGCTGACAATCCGACCACGATCAACGCCACCGAAATGGCGTCCTGGACAGCGGGCTCCCCGGTGAACAGCAGTGGCGCCACCCGGTGCACGGCCAGCACCCCCAGACCCAGCACGGCGCCTGCAGCGAGACCCCACCGGATCATCAACTTGTTCGCGCCACGAACGGCGTCGATGTCGCCGGACCCCAGCGCACGACCGGTCAACGCCTGAGCCGCGATGGCCAGAGCGTCCATGGCGAAGGCCAGGGTGGACCAGATCGTCGACGACACCTGATAGGCAGCCAACGGAACATCGCCCAACCCGGCGGCGACCCATGTCGTCACCAGCAGAATCGCTCGCAAGGCCAGCGTCCGGACCAGCAGTGGCGCACCGTGTCTCGCCGCACGCAGCACCCGAAGTGGATCGGGCCTCAGCTCCGCCTGGTGCCGGGTGGCACCGCGGATCACCACGGCGAGCAGCGTGGTCGCCATGAACGCCTGAGCGATCACAGTCCCCCAGGCGGAACCAGCGATCCCCCACCCGAACACGTGGACGAAGACCAGGTTCATCACCACATTGGCACTGAACGCAACCACTGAGACCACCAAGGGCGTTCGGGTGTCCTGCAACCCCCGCAACACGCCCGAGGCAGACAGCGTGATCAGCATGAACGGAATACCGACCGCCGCCACCTGGAGGTAGCTGACTCCCTGCTGCACGGCCTCGTCGGACGCACCGAAGAACCTCACCAGTGGTTCCGCTGCCAGCCAGATGCCCGTCCCCGCGACCAGGCCGAGGATCAGCGCCAGCCAGGCTCCATCCACTCCGGCAGCCAAGGCACCGCGCAGATTGCCAGCGCCCAGCTGGCGCGCCACGACCGAGGTGGTGGCGTAGGCGAGGAAGACGAACACGCCCACAGCGCTCAGCAGGATGGCGCTGGCCACGCCCAGGCCGGCCAGGGCCTGGGTACCGAGATGGCCCACGATGGCAGAATCGGCCAGCAGGAACAGCGGCTCTGCCACCAGGGCGAGGAACGCCGGAACCGCCAGGGACAGGATCTCGCGGGAGTGGCTCCGTGTTCCGGTGGTCTCGCTCACAGCCGCGCCCGTCCCACCTTCCAGTACCCGGAGAAGTGCACGCTTCGACGATCGAGGCCAGCTGCCGTCACCAAATGCCGCCGCAGGCCCGTGACCATCCCGGATTCACCACAGACCCAGGCACTGCGCACGTCCGCCGGTGGGGATTCCACCAGACGATCCAACGCCATCCGTCCCGGTGGTTGGTTCCCGCGGCGCAGCACCGTGAGTGGGATCGGCAGATCCAGCTCGGCCAGGTACCGCTGGTCAGGTATCTCGATGATCGCTTCCACACCCGAGGTGTCGGCCAGCGAATCGGCGATGGCTGCCAGCGCCGGAACTGCCGTCTCGTCGGCGATCAACAGCTGGTTCTCACCGGCCAGCGGCGCGACGTACTCTGCCGCGCCGGAGCGGAAGCCGACGATCTCGCCGGACTCGGCTCTCGCGGCCCACGCCGACCCCGGCCCGGAATCACCGTGCAGCACCACATCGGCGGTCAGTTCTCCCCGTTCGGCATCCAGCGCCCGAATGCTGTACCAGCGCATCTCCGGACGCGTCTCCTCGGGCATCGCCTGGATCGCTGAGCGGGCGTTCAGCCGCCCGGCATCCGGCATGACGAATTGCTTCCCCGCCAACGGCATCATCAGGCCGAACGACTCGTCGACGCCCAACCGGGGCATCGTGGCGAACTCGTCGGCACGGAAGGTGAAACGCCGCACGCATTCAGCAGGACGATCCACTGCCGCCACACTCATCGGCCATTGGTGGTATCCCCTGCGTTCGGACATGGCTCCACTGTGCCGCAGTCGGTTGGACTCGACCAATCCGAAGCGATTCGGGCCACACCCCTGCAGTACGCCAGAATGGCGCCATGGGATTGGCGATGGGCATCGTGAGCTTCGTGGTGACGGTGCTCGCGGTGACCACAGGCTGTCGTCGTTGGCGCCTCAACCCACCGCTGACACTGCTGATCGTCGGGTTGCTGGGTAGCTATCTGCCGTTCGTCAACGCACCTGACCTTTCGCCGGAGCTCGTCCTGGTCGGTCTGCTGCCCCCGCTGCTCTACTCGGCAGCGGTGGACACGTCGTTGATCGATTTCCGCCGCAACATCGCTGCCATCGGGTGGTTGAGCGTGGGGCTGGTGATCTTCACGGCTCTCGGGGTGGGCGTCGTCGTGCATGCCGTGTTGCCGGTCAGCTGGGCTGCTGCCATTGCTCTGGGGGCAGTCGTGGCTCCCCCCGACGCGGTGGCGGCGACGTCGGTTGCCCGCAGTGTCGGGATGCCGCGTCGAGTGGTGACTGTCCTCGAAGGGGAGTCGCTGGTGAACGACGCCACAGCTCTGGTCGGTCTGCGGACAGCCATCGCTGCACTCGGCGCATCCGTAGCGCTGTTCCCGGCTGTCCTCGACTTCGTGCTGGCGGTGGTGATCGCCCTGGTCATCGGAGCTCTGATCGCCAAGGTCTACCTGTGGGTGGTGGGGCGCCTCGATGACTGGTTGACGATCACGGCGGTCAGTCTGCTGGCACCGTTCGTGGCCTACCTTCCGGCTGAGGCACTGCATGCTTCGGGCGTGTTGTCGGTGGTGGTCGCCGGGCTGATCATCGGCCACGGCACTCCCCGGGTGCTGACCGGCCAGACCCGACTGGGCGCCAGCATCAACTGGCGCACCGTGCAGTTTCTGTTGGAGAACTCGGTCTTCCTGCTCATCGGCTTGCAGACGCGCGACATCCTGCAGGGCATCAACAACGATTCCATTTCGATGCCTGTTCTGGCCGCCGCGTCCGGTGCCACCCTCGCAGCCGTGATCCTGCTTCGACTGGTGTGGATCTTCGCCACCCGCGCCCTGATCCTCGCCGGGGGCACCCGGCTGAGTGACTGGCGAGAGTCGCTGCTGATCGGCTGGGCCGGAATGCGGGGGGTGGTCACCCTGGCGGCGGCCCTCACCCTGCCCTACCGCACCCCACACCGGCCGGCGTTGATCGTGGTCGCGCTTGCCGTGACGGTGGGAACGCTGCTGCTGCAAGGTTGGACACTGGCCTGGCTGGCCCGTCGCCTGGGTGTACAGGGGCCTGATCCACGGGAGGACACACTGCAGGAGGCGTCGGTCTATCGGTCCGCGGTGAACGCCGGTCTGGCGGCTGCCGAGCGGGCGGCCGGTCAGGACGACGACGCTGCGTTGCGACTGTTGCGCAAGCGGGGCGACGCCAGGGTGAACAACATCTGGGAGCGACTCGGCACGACGGAAACGGAGACTGAGACCCCTTCGCAAACGATGCGGCGGCTCCGGAGGGTGGCGCTGCGGGCCGAGCGGGACGAGGTCCTCCGGCTGCGTGACAACGCCATGGTGGAGCATGACGTGCTGAGTGCAGTCCTGGCCGCACTGGATCTGGAGGAATCGGCGCTGCAGCGCTACAGCAGCCGCGCCGAATGGACGCGGGCCGCGCCGATTCGACCGCGCAACGTCCAGGCCGGGTGTCCCCATCTGGCTGCCGCCGTCGACAGCGTCCAGCCGTTGACGCCGCAGGGCTGTCCGGAGTGCATCGCGCAGGGTCTCGCGCCGGTGCACCTTCGTCTGTGCCTGACCTGCGGACACGTCGGCTGCTGTGATTCTTCGTTGGGACAGCACGCGACCCGCCACTTCGAGCAGACCGGCCACCCCGTCATGCAGTCGATGGAACCCGGAGAGACCTGGCGCTGGTGCTACATCCACCAGTTGTCCGGCGGGTGACAAATGGGCAAAACGCTCCCCGGTGTCACAAACTTGGTGACCTACACCCCCGTTCACGAGAAGATGGAGGGGTGAACACCGAATCGCAGAGCCCCGAAGCCCCCGACGTTGGCCAACGGCATACCAAGATCGGAATTCTCACCTCCGGCGGCGACGCCCAGGGCATGAACGCCGCTGTGCGCGCAGTGGTGCGCACCGCCCTGTCGAGGGGTGCCGAGGTGTACGCCATCTTCGAGGGCTATCAGGGCATGGTCGACGGGGGCAACGGAATCCGGCGCTTCGGCTGGAACGACGTGGGCAACATTCTGCACAGGGGTGGCACCATCATTGGCACCTTCCGCAGCAAGGACTTCCGCGAGCGTGACGGTCGACGGAGCGCGGCCCGGAACCTGCTGCAGCACGGGATCGACCGGCTGGTCGTCATCGGTGGCGACGGGTCACTGTCGGGGCTGAATACCTTCAGTGAGGAGTGGCCGGAGCTGCTCGCCGAACTCGTCGAACGGGGCGAGATCCCACAGGATCTCGCCGATGAACATCCGGTGTTGATGATTGCCGGACTCGTCGGCAGCATCGACAACGACCTGGTCGGCACTGACATGACCATCGGTGCCGACTCGGCGCTGCACCGAATCGTCGATGCGATCGATGCCATCGCCAGCACCGCGGCCAGCCATCAGCGCAGTTTCGTGGTCGAGGTGATGGGCCGGCACTGCGGGTATCTGGCGCTGATGGCTGCGGTGGCTGGCGGCTGTGACTACACCCTGATTCCCGAGCACCCTCCCGAGGACGGGTGGGAGGAGAAGATGTGCCGTGAACTGAAGCGTGGTCGAGTGGCGGGAAGACGAGATTCCATCGTGCTGGTCGCCGAGGGGGCCCGAGATCGTGCGGGCAACCCGATCAGCAGCGAATACGTTCGTTCGGTGATCCAGGAGCGCCTCCAGGAGGACGCCCGGGTCACCATTCTCGGACACGTCCAGCGCGGTGGCGTGCCAAGTGCCTATGATCGCTGGGCACCGACCTGGCTTGGGTACCAGGCCGTCCTGGATATCCTTGAGGCCACCCCCGAAACCCCCGGCCAAGTGCTGGGGATTCGAGGCAACCGTGTGCACCGACTCGACCTGATGGAAGCCGTCGAACGGACCAGAGAAGTTCCCAGATGCATCGAGGCCGGTGACTTCGACAGGGCAATGGAATTGCGCGG
>JAGXHS010000081.1 GCA_024636075.1 Propionibacteriaceae bacterium | reverse complement strand
AGATGTGTATAAGAGACAGGTGCGAATGGGTTGAACAGACTCCAGAAGGACTGCGCGATCAGTACGTCGGGACCGACCGCGATTCCTCGCACGAAGTTCGCGAACCCCACGCCGAACACCAGTGAGGGCAGGAAGGAGCCGATGGTAGCGGCCCAGTCGAAGCCGTCCTTCCAGGCCTGGCTCTCACGCTTGTGTCGGTACTCGAAGGCGACGCCTCGCATGATGAGCCCGATAAGCACCAGCAGCAGTGGTAAGTACAGTCCGGAGAACAGGGTCGAATACCAGCCAGGGAAGGCGGCGAAGGTAGCGCCGCCAGCCGTCAGCAACCACACCTCGTTGCCGTCCCACGTCGGGCCGATGGTGTTGACCATGACCCGCTTCTCCTTGTTGTTGCGACCCAGGATGGGCAGCAGCATGGCGACGCCGAAATCGAAGCCTTCAAGGAAGAAAAAGCCGACCCAAAGCAGCGCGACGAGGCAGAACCAAGCGATCTGGAGCGTCGACGGATCAGTTTGCAGCAGTGTCAACATTCGATGTCACCGACTCTCAGTAGGCGAAGGACAAGGGCGCATCGTCATCCTGCCTGATTTCGACCGGGGTGACGTCAGGCAGGCCCATCTTGTTGTACTTGATGATCAGGCCGAACTCGATCACGGCAAGGATGCCGTAGATCAAGGTGTAGGCGATCATCGAGAAGAGAACCTCCCCGAAGCTGGCCGAGGGGGAGGCCGCCGTCCATGTGGGCATCACCCCTGCCACGATCCACGGTTGGCGTCCCATCTCGGTGAAGATCCACCCGAACGAGATGGCCAGTAGCGGTAAGAAGGGCAGCGTCACCATGGCGGTGGTCCACAGCTTGGTGGGCCGCGGGTTTTTCCCTTTGTACAGCGCCCACAGGATCCACAAGGCGATGCCCATCCCGAGGAAGCCCAGTCCCATCATGAGCCGGAAGCTCCAGTAGGCGACCGGGATGTTCGGGGTCACCTGGACGGGGGTCTGCGCAAGGACCGCTGCGTACTGCTTCTGCAGCTCTGTCTGGGTGCCGTCGTCGCGCAGGAAACCTTGGCTCTGGTATTGCGCTGTCAGATCATTGATGCCCTGCACGTCGGAGGAGAAGTCACCATGTGCCAGGAAGCTCAACAGGCCGGGAATCTTGATCGAGAACAGCTCTTCGCGACCGTCCAGCGAACCGATGGTGAGCAGCGAGAACGAGCCGCCGTCCGAGGTGTTGTAGTGGGCTTCGGCGGCGGCCATCTTCATCGGTTGCACCTGCGTCATCACCTTGCCCTGCCAGTCACCGGTGATGGTGACGATCAGGGAGGCGGCCAGCAACACGTAGGCGCCCATCTTGGCGGCCCAGCGCCAGGTGCTGACCTCACCCTCGACCTCGTCGACGGAGAGGGTCTTGCCGTTGCGCACCACATCGCCAGCCGTCTTGTCCCTGTTCAACCGGGCAAGGTGCCATCCGGCCAGGGCAGCCACCAGGCCGCCACCCACCATGTAGGAAGCCGCGATGGTGTGGGTGAAAGCAGGGGCGAACACGGGGTTGGTGAGCAGCGCGCCGAAATCGGTCAGCTCTGCGCGTCCGTTGCGGAAGGTGGCCCCTACCGGATTCTGCATCCATGAGTTGGCGGCCAAGATGAAGATCGAGCTGATCACCGTGCCGATTGATGCCAGGTAGATGCTGGCGAGGTGCAGCTTCTTCGGCAATCTGTCCCAACCGAAGATCCACAACCCGATGAACGTCGACTCCAGGAAGAAGGCCAGCAGAGCCTCCAGCGCCAGAGGTACTCCGAACACGTCGCCGACGAAGCGGGAGTATTCCGACCAGTTCATGCCGAACTGGAACTCCTGGACGATCCCGGTCACCACACCGATGGCGAAGTTGATCAGGAACAGTTTCCCGAAGAACTTTGTCAGTCGCAGGAAGTTGTCGTTCCCGGTGCGGTACCAGACCGTCTGCATCACTGCGACCAGCATCGACAGCGCGATGGTGATCGGGACGAAGAAGAAGTGGTACACCGTCGTGATTCCGAATTGCCATCGAGCCAGCAGCTGTGCGTCCATGGGCGGGAGCCTACTATCCCCGCTCAATGGGGGTCAGACGGTTGCCCATCTGCGACCCCGTGGAGAGTGGAGCTCACTCGGCTGCTGCGAACTGTGACTGGTACAGGTCATAGTAGGAGCCGCGGGCTTCCAGCAGTTCGTGGTGGTTGCCTTGTTCGACGATGGCTCCGTCCTCCATCACCAGGATCAGGTCCGCGTCGCGAATCGTTGACAACCGGTGGGCGATGACGAATGCTGTGCGGTTCGTCCGCAGCTTCGCCATCGCCTGCTGCACCAGCACCTCGGTGCGGGTGTCAACGCTCGAGGTGGCCTCGTCGAGGATCAACAGGGCAGGCTCGGCCAGGAAGGCACGCGCGATGGTGATCAACTGCTTCTCACCGACCGAGACGTTGGAGGCTTCCTCGTCGATCACAGTGTCGTAGCCCCCCGGAAGGGAGTGCACGAAGCGATCGACATACGCGGCGGTGGCAGCGTCGATGATCTGCTGCTCAGAGGCATCCGGACGACCGTAGGCGATGTTCTCCCGAATGGTGCCGCCGAACAGCCAGGTGTCCTGCAACACCATGCCGAGTTGGCTGCGCAACTTGTTCCTGGGGACCGACGCGATGTCTGTCCCATCCAGGGTGATCCGTCCCTGATTCACCTCGTAGAAGCGCATCAACAAGTTCACCAGGGTCGTCTTGCCAGCTCCCGTGGGACCGACGATGGCGACAGTCTCCCCGGGGTGTGCGGTCAGGGAGAGGTCCTCGATCAGGTGTTGCTCGGGTGAGTAGCTGAACCACACGTGCTCGAATTCGACGTGACCGCTGATCGGCACGTCGAGGTGGCCCTGTTCGTCCGGGCTTGACTCGTCAGCGTCCAGCACCTCGAACACCCGCTCGGCCGACGCCACCCCGGACTGCAGGAGGTTGGCCATTGACGCGACCTGGGTGATTGGCTGGGTGAACATCCGCGAGTACTGGATGAATGCCTGCACGTCACCCAGCGGCATCGAGCCACTGGCCACGCGCAAGCCACCGATCACTGCGATGGCGACGTAGTTCAGGTTTCCGACCAGAAACATCACCGGCATGATCATGCCGGAGAGGAACTGGGCCTTGAAAGAGGCTTGGTACATCTCCTCGTTGCGCCGCAGCATCTCCTGCTCCACCTCGGGGGCACGGCCGAAGACCTTGACCAGGGCGTGCCCGGAGTAGGCCTCCTCGACATGGGCGTTGACCTCGCCGGTGGACTTCCACATCGGTGCGAAGTGGATCTGTGCGCGTTTGCCGATCGAACCGGCCAGCACCCCCGACACCGGGATGATGATCAGCGAGACCAGCGCCAGCTCCCACGACACCCAGAACATCATCACCATCACGCCGATCAGCGTGAGGAGCGCGTTGAGCAGCTGGGAGAGAGTTTGTTGCAGGGTTTGGGCGATGTTGTCGATGTCGTTGGTGACACGGCTCAACAGCTCCCCCCGTGGCTGTGAATCGAAGTACCGCAACGGCAACCGGTCCATCTTGTGGCTGACGGACTTCCGAATCCGATAGATCGAGCGCTGGACGGCCCGGTTCAACAGCCACCCCTGGGCGAACATCAGCACGGCGGCGGCCACGTACAGCCCGATGGCGATCAGCAGGACTTGGCCCAGTCGATCGAAGTTGATGCCTTGCCCGGGAACGAGATCCATCCTTGCCACCATGTCCGCGAAGGTGGCCTCACCCCGTTGCCGGAGACCTTCGATCACCTGGGTCTTGGTCAGCCCTGCGGGAAGCTGGGCCCCAATGGCGCCGGCGAAAACGATGTCGGTTGCCCGACCCAGGACCTTGGGTCCGATCACGTTGAAGGACACCCCGAGGGTCGCCATCGTGATTACCAACAGCAGGATCATCCGTTCCGGACGAAGGTTGGCCAGCAGCCGCCGCACTGACGGACCGAAGCTGACCGCCTTTTCGGCCGGTCGGGCGCCGCGCATCGGGCCGTGACCCCCAGAACCAGCCGGTGGTGCGTTCCTGGGCCGCTCGTTTGCGGCCTTCTGCGGTGAATCCGACGTGGATTCCGTGGTGGTGCTCATAGTGCCTCTTCCGCGCTGAGCTGAGAATCGACGATCTCGCGGTACGTCTCGTTGCTCTCCAGCAGTTCGTGGTGGGAACCGCGCCCGACGATCATCCCGTGCTCCAGCACCAGGATCTCGTCAGCGTCGGCGATGGTGGAGACGCGTTGCCCGACGATGAGCACTGCTGCATCGGCGGTCTCCTGCTCCAGTGCAGCGCGCAGCCGGGCATCGGTGGTGACGTCGAGGGCAGAGAATGAATCGTCGAAGATGTAGACCTCCGGCTTGCTCACCAGAGCTCGAGCGATCGCAATTCGTTGCCGCTGACCGCCGGACACGTTGGTGCCGCCTTGCGAGATCGGGGCTTCCAGCTTGCCCTCCATCGCGCGCACGAAATCGGCGGCCTGGGCCACCGTGAGAGCGTGCCAGAGCTCGTCATCGGTGGCCCTCGGGTTGCCGTAGCGCAGATTGCTTGCGACTGTTCCGCTGAACAGGTATGCCTTCTGCGGCACCAGTCCGATCCGCTGCCACAGCATCTCGGGCGACAGCTGGCGCACGTCCACGCCATCGACCTGCACCGAACCAGCGGTGGCGTCAGAGAGCCGGGGGATCAGATGCACCAGAGTCGACTTTCCTGATCCGGTGGAGCCGATGATCGCTGTCGTGCGGCCCGGGCTCATCGAGAAGTTGATGTCCCGGATCACCGGCTCTTCCGCTCCCGGGTAGGTGAATTCGACGCTTGTCATGTCGATCCGGCCAGCTTGCTGGATATCGGTCACCGGGTTGGCTGGCGGCACCACTGACGAATCGGTGTTCAGCACCTCCATGATGCGCCCGGCACTCACCGAGGCTCGGGGTGCCATCACCAGCATCATTGTCGCCATCATCACGCTCATCAGGATCTGGATGAGGTAGGTGAGAAAAGCTGTCAGCTGGCCGATCTGCATGTAGCCGTCGCCGATACGCTGGCCACCGAACCACATCACGCCGACGCTGCCCATGTTCATGATCAGCATCACCAGGGGGAAGAGGCCGGCCATCAGGCTGCCGACTGCGATGGCGACGTTGGTCAGGCGGTGGTTGGCACCGTCAAAGCGTTGCTGTTCGAAGGGTTCGCGGACAAAGGCTCGCACCACCCGAATGCCCGTGATCTGCTCGCGGAGCACCCGGTTGAGATCGTCGATGCGCAACTGCATTGATTGGTAGAGCGGAGCCATCCTCCAGATGAGCAGTGCCACCCCGATGGCGAGCGCAATGACAGCCACCAGGATCAGCCAGCTGAGCCCGATGTCCTGGCGAAGCGCCATGAAGACGCCGCCCACCATCGTGATGGGGGCGGACACCATCATGATCAGGGTCATCAGCACCAGCATCTGTACCTGCTGGACGTCGTTGGTGTTGCGGGTGATCAGCGACGGGGCACCGAATCGGTTGAGTTCGCGAGAGCTGAAGGACAGCACCTGGCCGAAGAGCGCACCACGCACGTCGCGACCGAACCGCATGGCTGTGCGAGCTCCGAGCCCCACTGCGCCGATCTGCGCAATGGCCTGGACGAACGCAACCGCGAACATGTATGTGCCGTGCACCCAGATGAAGTTGGTGTCGCCCTGGGAGACGCCCTCGTCGATGATGCGTGCATTGAGGTCTGGCAGGTAGAGCGAGGCGATGGTGGCGACCAGCTGCAGCCCCACCACACCGAGCAGCGCCCGCCAGTAGGTGCGGACATGACGATTGATGAGAGAGATCAGCATGGGTTCGCCTTCGACATGCCATGCAGCAGCACGTCGGTGATCAGGTCAGCGTCGTCCACCAAGCCGTCGGAGAAGAACGGGTGTGCGGTGGCGAAAGCGACGGAGCGGATGAGGGATGCCGCTTGTGGCAGTTCGAGCCGCAACGCGTCCTGGTGCGGCTGGAGGGTCTGGCATAGTGCCGCGATCAGGCGCTCAGAGCGCTCCCTGTGCTCGGCGTGGCTGGTGGCGTGGTCGGCGTGCGCGCCTGGGGTGACTCTGCTGGAGTCGTCGGGCATCGACTTCAGCGCAGCAAACATGCTGCTGGTGGTGTTGAAGGCGGTGCGCAGGATTGTGAGCAGAGCCCGCATCGTGACAGCGAGATCTCCGGCGGGAACTGCGGTCAGGCGACGGCACAGTTCGCTGGGGTCCAAACTGTCATCCACCACGGCGTGCAACAGGTCCTCCTTGGATTGGAAGACCCTGAAGATGGTGCCCTCAGCGATCCCGGCGGCCCGGGCGACGTCGCGTGTGGTGAACTGTGCGCCCTGCTGGATCAGGAGTGGCCGGGTGGCGGAGATGATGGCAGCCCTCCGTTCTTCAGGAGGCAATGCGGGAGCTCGTGGTGTCACATGGCAATGTTAGTGAGTGAGTGCTCACTCATTCAAGGGAAAAGCCCTTGCACATGGTGGTGGTCACTCAGTCCCGACGATGGGTGTGCGCCCGAACCCCCTGCGTCGAGTTGGAGCGCGGGTGGCTGGGCTCGATACGCTGTGCCGGTGACTGAATCAACCACGCCCGCACCGGACCAGGACAGTTCCGAACAGGTTCTGGTGCGCAAGGAGAAGCGCGAGCGCATCCTTGAATCCGGTGGGCAGGCCTACCCGGCTGATCTGACGCGCAGTCACACACTCGCGGAGGTGCGCGCCGGGTGGGGCCACCTCAGTGAAGGTGAAGAGACCGATGACGTGGTCAGCGTCGGTGGCCGGGTGATGTTCATCCGCAACACGGGCAAGCTTGCTTTTGTCACCCTGCAAGATGGCTTCACGCCGACAACCTCGGGGGAGCGGCTACAGGTGATGTTGTCGCTGGCCGAGGTGGGCGAACAGACACTCGCCCGGTGGAAGTCCGAGGTTGATCTGGG
>JAGXHS010000080.1 GCA_024636075.1 Propionibacteriaceae bacterium | reverse complement strand
CCTCGCCGGCCTTGGGTTCCGACATCGTCGAGACACCCACCGAATTCGCGGCGACCGACTGCAGGGCGCCGGATTCGTCCCTGGTCACGTGGTACTGGGGATGCAGGACCTGCAGGATGCTCCAGCCGAGCCCGGTGAGTGTCATCGAGATCGTGTCCACGATGAACCGGCTGTCGTCGGTGACGACCTGGATGACAGTGCGGTTGTGCGGTTGCCAGTCACCGGAGTCCGGGGGCAGGATGCTGACCACCAGCTCGTCCTGCTTCCGATTGGCAGCGATCTTCAAGTGGTGAGCAAGCATCTGTGCCACATGCGCGGAGTCGCGAACTGCCAGGTCGGCCTCGTCGACATGACGCAGATACGTCTGCACCAGACTCGGAACGAATGATCGATGGTTCTCATCAACCAGATTCGTCAGTTCGGTGACCACTTGGGACGGCCCCTTCGTTTGTGCATCCATGATGTTCAAACCTCACAACGATGTGCGGATGGCAAGCCTCGACACTATCGCACCCGCGAACATTTACGGCAACCAATCACACACCCTGTGACAATTCGCAGTGCCACATCGAGTGGCGGTGAGATATCCCGCTGAAGGCGAATTGGCACGCGCAATTCCCCGTCGGGGTTCTGTTCAAGCTGTGGACTTCGCTGGTAGGTGTCGGGTTCTGTTGTTGGCACGCCGGCGCCGGTGCAGGACGAAGACCGTCCCGTCGTTGCTCAGGGGGCGGAATGACACATTCGCTACGTCTGCGTAGCGTAAGCTGGTGTGCATGCTTCACCCGCGCGTCCCGCGCTCGACGATAGCCAACCCACCCAAGGGCCCCTTCGTGGTGATGAACAAGCTGATGCGGTGGATGCTGGCCGAGATGCTTACGAACTCGGTGTGGCGGTTGAACCTGCGCGCGGCGAGCGAGGTGGAGCTCACCTGGCGCGGTCAGCGCCGGCCGGCCACCGCCCGGCTGGTGGAGAGCCTGGACGAGGCAGCCACGGTGTACCGGGCTCTGATCGCAGCGCCTGACCCGCGCAAGGCTGGGCGGGGCATGGACATCCGGATCAACGTGGATCGCGTGACCACTCGTGAACAGCTGGCCGAGGCTGCTCGGCGCGAGGGCCTGTCGTTGGTCTATCTGACGCCCGTGCGGGTTGCGGCGTGAGCGGCCCAGTGCTGGTCATCGGCGCGTCGGGCAACGTCGGCGGCGCCGTTGCGCGCTCCTTGCTCGCCGCCGGGTTCGAGGTCCGGGCCGCGGGCACCGCACCGGACAAGCTCGAGAAGGCGCTGCCTGGTGCCCACGGGGTGCGCCTGGACTTGACCGATCCCTCGACGTTCGGTCCTGCGGTGCAGGGAGCTGCCGCCTTGTTCCTGGTGCGGCCTCCGGCGATCGCCCGCGTTGGCCCGACGCTCAACGCGCTCGTCGACGTCGCCGTCGAGGCCGGGGTCGGGCATGTGGTGTTCTCCTCGGTCGCGGGCGCCGAGACCAACCGGGTCGTGCCCCACCACCGGGTGGAGACCCACCTGCGCGCCACGCCCGTGGGCTGGACCATTCTGCGCCCGGGGTTCTTCGCCCAGAACCTCGCCGACGCCTACCGCACCGACATCGTTCAGGACGGGCGGATCTACCTGCCCGCCGGGGACGGGCAGGTCGCGTTCATCGACGCCCGAGACATCGGCGAGACCGTCGCCGTGGTGCTGGCCGACCCGGGCGCCCACCGCGACGCGGGGTACACCCTGACAGGCCCTGAGGCACTCGATTTCGACCAGGTCGCCGCGGTCCTGTCCGGTGAGCTCGGCCAGCCGATCACCTACCAGCCCGCCACCGTTCTGGGCTACGCCCGTCATCTGCGCCGCCGGGGCCTGCCGGTCGCCCAGATCCTGGTCCAGACACTCTTACACACCGGCCTGCGCCGAGGACAGGCCAAAGCCGTCGACCCGACGATGGAACGCCTTCTCGGCCGCCCGGGCCGGACCCTGGAGCAGTATGTTGGCGACCACCGCAAGAACTGGTCCGCCACCACGGCCGCAGCAGACCCCCCACCGCGAGACTCGTGGTGAAGCGCGCGCCGGCGACGGACCCGCGGGTGATCAGGTCCCGCGCGTCGGTCCTGGCGGCTGCTCTGGAACTGATGTCCGAAAAGGGGATCGCTGGTACGACCATCGAAGCGGTCGCCGCCCGCTCGGGCATAGCCAAGACCACCATCTACCGGCAGTGGGACAACCAGCAAGCCCTGGCACTGGACGCCTTCGCCACTCTCCTGAACACGGCCCCCACCCCCGACACCGGGACTCTGCGCGGCGATCTGCTCGAGCTGATCCGAGGCCTGGCTCAGGCCCTGACCGCCAGCCCCGCAGCGGCACTGATGCCCGCCCTGATCGACGCCGCCGAACGCAACCCCACCTTCGCCGCCGTGCATCACCAAGAGGCCGCACGACGACACAAGGCGGCAAGCACAGCCCTCACCCGCGCCGTCCACCGCGGCGAACTGTCACCAGATGCCGACCCGGCCGACGTGATCGACCTGCTCGCCGGCCCGATCTTCTACCGCCGCTATGTCTCCCGAGGCGAGGTGGACGAAACCTTCGCCGACTTGGTCGTTGACCATGTCCTGACCGGACTGCACGCCCGGGCGAGGCACCCGCACTCAGCGCCACGTCGCTGACGCGATCCCTTCATCGACCACGGCGGCGCACCCTGCAATGGACCGGCACCGCGCCGCCAGCCAGCCATCGCCGCGCCAGGACGCAAGTTCGCGCTGGATACAGTCCGCCACACATCTCAGAAGACCACAGCTCACGTTTGCCCATTCCGGCCGCGACGACGGCCGCCGCCGTGGGCCAGAATGGAGTCATGGACATCTCTTCGCATATGGATTTCGCCGCCGATCCGACAGCCGTCTTCACCATGCTCACGCACCCGAACTTCCTGGCGCGGCTGGCTGTCGAGACCGGCGCCAGAGATCACACCGTCGACGTCGCCGGGCCCAACACCCGGTTGCAGATGACGATGTCCTCCCCCAGCAGCGCCAGGAAGTTCATCGGAGCCACCATGCAACTGGTGCACACGGTGAACTGGTCCGGGCCCGCCGCCAACGGGTCACGCACCGGTCAGGTGACGATCGAAGTTCCCGGAATGCCGGTGAAAATGACCGGGTCAGCAGCGATGCGGCCGGCCGGCAAAGGCACTGTCGTGGACTACACCGGCGACATGAGGATCAACATCCCCATGATCGGCCCCAAACTGGAACGCGAAGCTGCGCCCCTCGTCAAGCAGGCCTTCGACGCCCAACAGAGAGTGGGAGACGACTGGCTGGCCTGAGCACGGCCCGAATCAGCTCTGGCAGGAGTGATCAGCGACAGCGATCACTCCTGCTGCATGTGGGGGTAGTCGACCGTCCGCTGCGGCACCAGGGTTTCCTTCATCGCACGGGGACTGACCCAGCGCATCAGGTTCCACATCGACCCGGCCTTGTCGTTGGTGCCCGAGGCGCGGGCGCCGCCGAAGGGCTGTTGGCCGACGACTGCACCGGTCGGCTTGTCATTGATGTAGAAGTTACCGGCAGCGTGTCGCAGGGCGCGCTGGGCGGCCACGATCGCTGCCCGGTCGTTGGCGATGATGGCACCGCTCAGTGCGTAGATGGCGGTCTCGTCGACAAGTTGAAGCGTCTGCTCGAAGTCCTCGTCCTCGTAGACGTACACACCCAGTACCGGCCCGAAGTACTCGGTGCGGAAGATGTCGTGGTCGGGGTTGTCGGAGACGATGATCGTCGGCCGGATGAACCATCCGGTGGAGTCGTCGAACTCGCCGCCGGCCACGATGTCCGCGTCCCCGGACTCCTTCGCCGCCGTGATTGCTGCGGTGATCCGGCTGTAGGCCTTCTTGTCGATTACTGCTGAGGTGAAGTTCGTCAAGTCTCTGACGTCACCCATGGCCAGCGCATTGGTCTGCTCGACCAGGTCGTCCTTCAGCTCCTCCCACACGCTGCGGGGGATGTAGGCGCGGGACGCAGCCGAACACTTCTGGCCGGAGTACTCGAAAGCGCCCCTGATCATGGCGGTGCGTACCACGTCGACGTCGGCGCTGGGGTGCGCGACGATGAAGTCCTTGCCGCCGGTCTCGCCCACCAGACGCGGGTAGGAGGCGTAGCGGGAGATGTTCTGGCCCACCTCCGACCACAGCATGTGGAAGGTGTTGGTGCTGCCGGTGAAGTGGATCCCGGCCAGCGCCGGGTGCTTCAGCGCTACATCGGAGACGTCCTTGCCATGGCCGGGAACCAGGTTGATGACGCCGTCGGGCAGGCCTGCTTCGTGCAGGATCTCGGCCATGACGTGTGCGGCGAGCATCTGGGTGACCGACGGCTTCCAGATCACCACGTTGCCCATCAAGGCAGCCGATGTGGGCAGGTTGCCGGCGATCGCGGAGAAGTTGAACGGGGTGATGGCGTAGACGAAGCCTTCCAGGCCGCGGTAGTCCAACCTGTTCCACACGGTGGGTGAATTACCCGGCTGGTTGCTGTGGATGTCGCGGGCGTAGGCAACGTTGTAACGCAGGAAGTCGATCATCTCGCACGCGGCGTCGATCTCCGCCTGCTGGATGGACTTGCCTTGACCGAGCATCGTCGCGGCGTTCATCCGGTCCCGGTACGGTCCGGCGATCAGCTCGGCCACCCTTAGGAAGATCGCGGCGCGCGAATCGAAATCAAGTTCCGCCCACGCCGGACGTGCCGCCAGGGCGGCGTCGATTGCCTGTTGGGTGTCGGCCTGGGTCGCCTGATGCATCCGACCCAACACGTGCGCGTGCTCGCTGGGCATCCGCACTTCGAGCAGTTCGCCACCTCCGTGTCGGCGCTCGGCACCGTACATACCGGTCAGTTCGACCGGCTCAGCGGCATACATCTCCTCGAGGGTCGCGACCAACGATTTCCGCTCGGCACTTCCGGGCGCGTAGGTCTTGACAGGTTCGTTCACCGGCGCTGGTACATGAGTTATGGCATCCACTCTCCGAGGCTACAAGATGTGCGGTCCCAGAGCCGATTCTTGCCTCACTCTCGGGCAGAACCTTCTGGATCAACTGGCCTTGGAATCCTCCGACGGCTTCTGGCGCCGCTGTTTGGCCGCCGCCACTGAGGCCCTCAGCGCAGCCACCAGATCGACCACCTCGCCGGTGCCTGCGGAAGTGTCGTCGGCGCCCACCTGCATCGGCACACCGGACAGCTTGGCGTTGACCACGGTCTGAAGCGCTTCCCGGTAGGAATCCACGTGGTCGTCGGGCTGGAACTCACCCTCCATCTGGGTGATGAACATTTCGGCCATCGCGACCTCGGCGTCGCTTGCGGTGACGTCCTCGGGTGGCGTAGCGAACCCGGTGTCGCGCACCTCGTCCGGCCAGAGCATGGTGTGCAGCAACAACACATTCTCGCGGGGACGGATCAGCGCCAATGACTCCCGGGAGCGGAGCGCCACCTTCACCACCGCTGACTTCCGGGTCTTGACCAGGGCATCGCGCAGCAGCACGTAGGGCTTCGTACCCGGGCCGTCCGCCTCCAGCACGTAGGTCTTCTCGAAGTAGGTGGGATCGATCGACTTCTGGTCCACGAACTGCACCACCTCGACGCTCTTGGCAGAGGTCAGCGGCAACGAGTCGAAATCGTCCTTGTCGAGGATCGCCATCCGGCCATCGGCCGATTCGAAGCCTTTGCCGATCTCGGCGTAGGGCACTTCTGCACCGCACTTCTCACACACCCGCTTGTACTTGATCCGGCCGCCGTCGATGGGATGGACCTGCCGAAAGCTGATCGACTTCTCCTCGGTGGCGCCGTAGAGTTTGACCGGTATCGTCACCAGACCGAAGGAAATGGCTCCCTTCCAGATGGATCTCGGCATCGATCACTCCTCTTCGTCGACACGCAGCTCTTCGGCTGCGTGCCACATCAGGTCGCAGCTCCACACCAGTCGCTTGACCGCGGGGTGCTCCCATGCCTCGTCGAGTTGCATCCCGGCCACGGCGTCGGCCACGGCCGACGACAGCTGAGGGTCCTCGTCGAGGAAGAAAGCCACCATGCTGCGCGGGTCCAGCTGGCTCAAGGTGATCTCACCGTCCACTGCACTGCGGCCGGCGGCTATGGTCTTCTCGTCGACATCGGCCACTACGACGAATCGTCGACCGAACCTGGTCAACCCGGCCACCGACGCCAGCAACAGTGCCGCGTACTCAGCGTGCTCCAGTTGCGCGTCGGTGTAGCCGAGCGCAGACATCAGTTCGTCTGTCACGGTGTGGGCCTCAACGGGCCCCGGCCAGCTCGAATCCTCCAACGCCTGGACAGCGCGCTGTTTGCTGGTCGGCACGAAGACCAGTTTGCGATCCATGTTCCTCCCAAGTGACACTGGACTGAGACCTGACGTCGATCTTTGACCCGACTTTACCTGCGGAGTAGCCTCCGGATCGAGATCGCTGCCAGCTCTGCTAACCCCCACGTTGAAGGATGCCACGAATGCGTCGCCAATTGAGTGTGCTGCTGTTGCTTCTCTTCGCAGTGGTCATCGCGGGTTGTTCGACGTCGAGCGTCCCCGAAGCCACGACCGTTGACATCACCATCGCCGACGGCTCGGTGACACCGAACGGTGAACGGATCGAGGTGGGTTTGAACAGTGAGGTCACACTCAACATCACCAGTGACGTCCCCGAGGTGCTGCACGTGCACGGCTACGAGCTCCAGATCGATGTGCCGGCCGACACGTCAGTCACCCGAACCTTCACCGCCGACAAGCCGGGCAGCTATGAATTGGAAACCCACGAGAGCGTCATGATCGTCGCCAAACTCGTCGTTCGATGATGCTTCCGCTGCACGGCATGGGCAACCGGGAAGATCTCCCGCTGCCTTTCTGGATGGTCGTGCTGGGTGCTGGTGTCGTCCTTGTGGTCACATTCGCGGTGATCCACCGCGCGTGGCTGACCCCGCGCTGGGCCGAGCCCACCGGGCGCCCACTGCCCCGGCTCACCCGGTTGCTGAACAGTGGCCCGTGGCGTTGGGCGGTACGGCTGATGGCCGCCGGAGTGACGCTGGTGGCGCTGGTCGCCCTGCTGTTCGGTCCCGATGTGGTGACGAATCCCGCTCCGGGGTTCATCTATGTCTGGTTGTGGGTGGGACTGGTGCCCGGTTCGCTGCTGTTCGGGCGAGTCATCAGATCGGCGAGCCTTGCCCGAACCCTTCTCGCGTGGCGCCCGGCCGGCGCCAGTTCCCGCTGGGGTCTGATCCCTGGCGCGATCGGGCTGTCGGGATTCGCCTGGTTGGAGTTGGTTCAACCGGATCGCGCCACCACTGCGGTGCTGCGCTGGTGGTTCCTGGCGTGGCTGGTGTGGAGCTTGGGGGGAGCTCTCGTCGCGGGGACCAGGTGGCTGGCGTCGGCGGAGCCGTTCGAGGTGTACTCCTCGACCATCGCCACCATGTCGCCGTGGCAACGTCATGACGGTCTCTGGCACTGGGTGAACCCATTGCGCCACCTGAGCTCGATCAAGCCGCCGACCGGGTTGGCCGCAGTGACGGTGGTGCTGTTCGCCAGCACCGTGTTCGACTCCTTCTCCAGTGGCACCTGGTGGGTCCGGCTGGTCCAGAACAGCGCTGCGCCACGGTGGATGTGGGCCACTGCGGGCTTGCTGGTCACCATTGCGGTGATCGCCGTGTCGTACCACGCGTCGGCCCGTCGACTGGCTCCCGGCCTCGGGACCCGCCGATCCGGCGATCACTTCGCGCCGTCCCTGGTCCCGATTGTCGCCGGATATGCGATCGCGCACTACTACTCGCTGCTGATCCTCGAGGGCCAGCGCACGGCAATCAATTTCTCCGATCCGCTGGGCACCTCCGCGAACTGGTTCGGCACCGCCGAACTGGGCGTCAACACCTCGATCATCAACCACCCGACGGCCATGGCATGGATCCAGGTGATCGCCATCCTGGTCGGGCACCTGCTGGGTGTTCTGGTCATACACGACCGCGCACTGGCGCTGGCGGACAGCGACCAGACTGTCGGCGACCTCTCCGACGTGGGCCGTCGCCAGTTGCCCATGTTGTTGACGATGGTGGTGTTCACCTGCGGCGGGCTGGTGTTGCTCTTCACCGTGTGATGCTCGCGGACCGGCTCGCTCACACCAGGTGGACCTTCGGCGCAGTTGTCCACAGCGGCTGTGGTGCCCGGTCCTGCCAGCGAGGATGCTGATCGGATGGATCCAGAGAGTCGCGTCGCCCTGCTGAGCAGTCTCGGCATCAGCGTCCACCTGCCAGGACACTTCGTACCGGTCGGACAGATGGCCGATCAGCAGCCCGTGTCACCCGAGGCGCGCAGCCCAGACGCTTTGGCCGTCGACGTACTGGCGCAAATGGCACGCGTCCTGGATGAGTGCCTCAGCCAGCGACGACCGCTGTCCCAATTGGAGGGTCTGCTGGGCGTCGGGACGGGCCGGGTCATCGGTGTGCTCACCCGCCGGCGGCTCCTCACCGACGCGCGGGTCAGTGCCCTCCGTGCGCAGCTCACCGACCCGGACACCATCGACGCCTGCCTGGTGATCAGTTCCGCCGAACGGTCGCTGGGCTGCGTGCTGCGGTGCCGGCGCCACGCTGGGCGCTGGCGCTGCACCGAAGGAGAGTTACTCCTTCCACCGGCGGTGCTGGCGCTGGCCAACCCGAGCGGGGTCAGGCAGGCCGGTTGAGCCCGTGGCAGGCCTTGAACTTCTTGCCTGAACCACAGGGGCACTTCTGGTTGCGGCCCACGTTCTGGTAGCCGGAGCCCTTGCCGCCCCCGCCAGCTGAGTCCTTTTCGCTGCGACGCTCCACCTCGCCGTCCTGGGTGGGGGCCGAGTAGGTCAAACCCGTGGCCTTGTGACCACCCAGCCCCTTGGCCAGCGGTTCGTGTAGGTCGGCGAGGCGCGGGTCGGCCTCCTCCTGATCAGCCCCCTCCTGGTCCGAACTGGAGAAATCACCGAGGAGCGCATCAACGGTCATCGGCGCTCCACCGGCGCCGGCAACCACCCCGACCTTGGGCGCGTGCGGAACCTGCACTTCGAGGTTGAACACGTAACCGGCAACCTCCTCCATGAAGGCTTCCATCATGGCGTTGAACATCTGGCCACCCTCGCGCTGGTATTCCACCAACGGGTCGCGTTGCGCCATCGCACGCAGGCCGATGCCTTCACGCAGGTAGTCCATCTCGTAGAGATGCTCGCGCCACTTGCGGTCCAGCACCGTCAGCAAGACCTGCCGTTCCAATTCGCGCATCGTGCTCTCGCCGACCTCCGCCTCGCGCCGGTCGTAGGCGGCCTGGGCGTCAGCCGCGAACGCTTCCACCAATTCGTCGGCATCTGCCGCGTCAATGAAATCGTCCTCGTCCAGGCCGACCGGATAGATGGTGCGCATCTCGTCGAACAAATTGTCCAGCGCCCACTCCTCAGCGAAACCGACGGTATGAGTGCGCACACCCGCCTCGACCACTCTGCCCACGGTGCCGCGGAGTTGCGTCTCGACGTCGACGCCTTCGAGTACTTGTCGGCGGTCGCCGTAGATGGCATGCCGTTGCCGGTTCATCACGTCGTCGTACTTCAGGACGTTCTTGCGGACCTCGAAGTTCTGCGCCTCCACCTGCTTCTGAGCGGATTCGATGGAGTTCGAAATGAAGCGGTGCTCGATCGGCTGGTCGTCCGGGACCTTCAGTGTCAGCATGGCGCGCTCCACCACATCTGATTTGAACAGTCGCATCAGGTCGTCGCCCAGTGAGAGGAAGAAGCGGCTCTCCCCCGGGTCACCCTGACGACCGGATCGGCCTCGGAGCTGGTTGTCGATACGTCGGGATTCGTGGCGTTCCGAGCCGACGACGTACAAGCCGCCGGCCTCGACCACCTGTAGGTGCTCGTCGGCGACCTGCGCCTCGATTCGTTCCAACACCTCCGGCCAGGCTGCCTCGTACTCCTCGAGAGTCTCTGCAGGGTCCAGGCCACGGGAACGGAGCTCGGCATCAGCCAGGAACTCGGCGTTGCCACCGAGCATGATGTCGGTGCCGCGGCCGGCCATGTTGGTGGCGACGGTGACGGCACCGCGGCGCCCCGCGAGTGCAACGATGCCGGCTTCCCGTTCGTGCTGCTTCGCGTTCAACACCTCGTGCGGCACCCCCTGCCTCTTCAGCAGGCCCGAGATGATCTCGCTCTTCGCCACCGATGCGGTGCCGATCAGCACCGGCTGGCCCTTCTCGTGCCGCTCGGCCACGTCGGCCACCACGGCGTCGAACTTGGCCTGCTCGGTGCGGTAGATGAGATCGCGCTGGTCCGCACGGATCATCGGCATGTTCGTCGGAACGGGCAACACCCCCAGACCGTAGATCTTCTGGAACTCGCTCTCTTCGGTCTTCGCGGTGCCGGTCATGCCCGCGAGCTTGTCGTACATCCTGAAGTAGTTCTGCAAGGTGATGGTCGCCAGTGTCTGGTACTCATCCTTGATCTCGACGCTCTCCTTGGCTTCCAGCGCCTGGTGCAGACCCTCGTTGTAGCGTCGTCCATGCAGGGTTCGGCCGGTGTGCTCGTCGACGATCAGCACCTCACCGTTCATGATCACGTAGTCCTTGTCGAGCCTGAACAACTCCTTTGCCTTGATGGCGTTGTTCAAGTAACTGATCAAGGGTGTGTTGGCGCTCTCGTACAGATTCTCGATGCCCAGCCGGTTCTCGACTGCTTCGATGCCGTCACCGAGCACCGAGACGGTCTTCTTCTTCTCGTCCACCTCGTAGTGCACGTCGCGCTTCAGGCGGCTGGCCAACCGCGCGAACTCGGGGTACCACTCGTGGCTGTCCTCGGCCGGGCCGGAGATGATCAGTGGTGTGCGGGCCTCATCGACGAGGATCGAATCCACCTCGTCCACGATGGCGTAGTGGTGGTCACGCTGAACGCAGTCGGCCAGGGTGAGCGCCATGTTGTCGCGCAGGTAGTCGAAGCCGAACTCATTGTTGGTGCCGTAGGTGATGTCCGCGCTGTAGGCGGAACGTCGGGAGGCGGGGTCCATCTCGGTCAGGATCGCGCCGACCTCGAGCCCGAGGAAATGGTGCACGCGGCCCATCTGCTCCGACTGGTAGCGAGCCAGGTAGTCGTTGACTGTGACGATGTGCACGCCCTCGCCCGAGAGGGCGTTCAGGTAGCTGGGCAGGGTCGCCACCAGTGTCTTGCCCTCGCCGGTCTTCATCTCGGCGATCTTGCACTGGTGCAGTGCCGCACCGCCCACCAGCTGGACGTCGAAGAGCCGTTTGTGCAGCACCCGCTTGGCTGCTTCCCGGACAGTCGCGAAGGATTCGGGCAGCAAGGAGTCCAGGCTCTCGCCGTTTTCCAGACGCTGCTTGAAGTCGGTGGTCTGGCCACGCAGGTCATCGTCACTCATCGCCTCGAAATCGGGCTCGATGGAGTTGATCTGGTGTGCGATTCTGGTCAGTCTCTTCAAGGCGCGACCATCGCCGGCGCTCAGCAGGCGGTCCATGAAGCTCACAGCTGGTGTCCCTCTTCCGGCGCGCTCGAACTGCGCCTGTCAATGAGTGTTCGACGGTAACTCAAACATCCTACCGGTCAGGGCGGCAGCGGTACGATCAGCGGCTCGGCGCATCTTAGACTGGCCGGTACCCGAGTCGAACTGCCCGGGAAGAACGCTGCCCCGAGAGGTGAGGTGCCGCCGTGGCCACCACAGATGTCCTGGACCTGAACGACCTACCCGCCGGGATGCTGACCGCCAAGGTGCTCGCCACCGACGTCGACGGCACCTTGGCCTCCGGGGACACCACAGTCTCGGACAGGTCAGTGCACGCAATCCGGCAAGTGAAGGATGCCGGGCTGACTCCGATCATCATCACCGGCCGGATGCTGGCCGCTGCCCGCAGCCCGCTGGACAGGGCCGACGTCGACGGCATGGTGGTCGCCTGCGGTGGAGCCGTCGTCTGCGACACGGCCAGCAGCGAGTTGCTGAGCACCATCTCACTGAGCGCCACCGAGGTGCGCACCGCACGAGACCTGGCCCGGGACAATGGGTTGGCGGTGGTGATCTTCGGCATCGATGAACTGGTCACCGAGCTTTCGACCAACTTCGCCGATTTCCTGTCCACCACAAATGACGGCATGCCGGTCACAACGAGGTCATTCGACGACCTGCCCGACCACTTCGCCCTGAAGGTGATGCTCGGCGGAGAAAAGGACCAGTTGGATGAAGCGCGGGATGCCATCGTGGGGGCTCTACCGCGGATGACACGCAGTCTCGACTGCGCCTTCGAGATGTCTCCAGAAGGGGCCGACAAGTCGCACGGGCTGCAACTGACGCTGCAGCGATTGGGGATTGACCCCGCCGACTGCATCGGCATCGGCGATGGAGACAACGACGTTGCGTGGTTGCAGACGATCGGTTGGCCGTTGGCGGTGTCGAATGCCCGCGGCAGCCTACACCAGGTGGCCCGTTTCCAGATCGGCCACCATGATGAGGACGCCGTGGCCTGCTTCATCGAAGCACTGGTGGCTGCCCGCGGCTGGCGCTGACGACAGCACTCACACCGGGTTTGCCGTAGGCAGGTGATTCATGGAGTCAGCGAGTCAGGTCAGGGAAGCAGCACGATCTTGCCGACGTGATCGTGGCTGAGGAACTCAGCCTGAGCCTGGCGGATCTCGCGCAGCGGGTGGGTCGCCGCGATCCGCGGGGCAACCTGCCCCTCATTGGCGATGGTGACGAGCTTCGCGAACAGATCCCTGGTGTGCATCGTCGACCCGATCAAGCGCAGATTGTGCAGGTACAGCCGTCGCAGGTCGAATTGGATCACCGGACCAGCCACTGCACCGGCGATCACCCACCGTCCTCCAGCCCTCAGCAGCGGCATCACCTCGGCCAACAAGCCGCCACCGACGACGTCGGCCACCAGATGCAGACCCTCGGGGGCAGCATCACTGATCTGCTCCGCCAACTCGCCGAGATCGCGGCAGCAGACCACTGCCGCACCGGCTTCGCGAACCAGATCGGCTCTGTCCGCGCTGCTGACCGCGATCACGCGGCAACCCCTGGCTGCCGCCAGCTGAACCAGGGCCAACCCGACACCACCAGAGGCACCCGACACCAGCACCGTCTCCCCGGCCGTCCCCTCGGCCCGCTCCAGCATGCCGAGGGCAGTTCCGTAGGCGATCGGCAGACTGGCGAGTTCTTCGTCGGACAATGGGGAGTCGGTGACATCGTGCATCTGACTGTGGCTGATCGTGAGGTACTGGGCGAAGCCTCCGTCCAACTCGCTGCCGACCACGGCGACCACGGGAGCATCTGGCTCGTTGTCACGGTAGATCGCAGGATCAACCAGCACCCTACGGCCGATCAGCTCCTCCGACACCCCTGGGCCCACGGCATCGACCACACCGACGACATCTGCGCCCTGAATTCTGGGGAAGTCGATTGGCCCGCACCACCCCGACTGGGCGTCTGGGTCTTCGGACGTGCCGTAGGCGCCCTGCCGGGTCCAGATGTCGGTGTTGTTGATCGCCGCCGCGCTGACTCGCAGGCGTAGCTGTCCCTCGCCGGGTACTGGCACCGGCCAGTCGTCGTGCACCTCAATGGCCTCTGCGTCACCATGGCGCACCAGCACCGCTGCCGTCATCACGTCATCCATGACCTGATCATAGGGGTTGTACGCAGAGCGGACGGGCATAGGGGTTGTCCGCAGAGCGGACGGGCATACGGGCTGTCCGCAAAGCGGACGGGCATACGGGCTGTCCGCAAAGCGGACGGGGCCAATCGTCGACCGGATGTGCCGCCGGCTCGCTACGGCACCAACGCCGCGAGGTCCTCGCCCAGCGTTCCACGTGCGTCGAGGGCCACCTGGACACCTGACAAGCCCAACCAGCTGGCCATGCTTCCCAGCTCGTCGGCCAACTCGTGCGCGATCCGCGAGGACTCCACCGTTGTCTCCGGTTCAGTGAAGGCACCGTTGACCAGCAAGACGCCCGTCGACCGGTGGGCCTTGAGATCGACGCGGGCAACCAACTCGTCGTCCAACAGGAACAGGTAAACGTAGTAGCCGTGAACCCGTTTGGCTGCCGGCACGTAGATCTCTATCCGATAGTTGACGTTGAACAGCGCCTTCAGCCGCTCGCGGTGGAAGATCAGTGAATCGAACGGCGACAGCAACGCCCGATTCGACATCCGGCGCGGGATCGAGTGCTCATGCCACATCCACAGCGGCTTGTCCCATCCCGACACCCGCACCGGCTCCATTTCGCCGGTGGCAACCAGATGCTGGATGGCGGTTCGCGTCGGTGCCCTCTTGGTGCGGAAGTAGTCAGCCAGGCATGCCTCCGACATGACCCCGAGCGCCGATGCTGCTCGACGGCTGAGCTCCAGGTGGGCCGCTTCCTCGTCCAGCTGCCGATCGAGAAGAGCTGGCGGAATCACCCGTTGGGGCACGTCGTAGCAACGTTCGAACTGCCTGTTGCGTCGGGCGCTGGTCAGATTGCCCGAAGCGAAGTGCCATTCCAGTGCGGTTTTCACACTGGACCAGTTCCATCCCCACCCGGTCCGTTGGCTCGTCTCGTTGAGTCGCAGTTGCCGAGATGAGACCGGCCCGCTGGATGCCACGTCCTGCAGCACCTGCTCGACGAGTTCGGGTTGTTCGTCGGCGACGCGCACGATGCTGGACCACGCTTCGGTGTGTGCCCGGGCCATCCGGAACTGCAGGGCCGGCCACAGCCGCACGTCGATCAGGCTGGCGGCGTGGCCCCAGTACTCGAACAGTCGGCGAGGGGATTCAGCGAAACAGCGATCGAGCAGTTGTCGATCATAGGGACCCAACCGGCTGAAGAGTGGTAGGTAGTGCGCCCGCTCGACCACGTTGATCGAGTCCATCTGGAACAGCGCCACCCGATCGATGACCCGTTGGACGTCCCTCAGCCCCACCGGGAAGGTGGTTCGAGCGGCGCCGAAGCCCTGAGCTCGCAGCGCCAAACGGCGAGCCTGGGCCCGGTTCAGCTCACGCACTCACGTCCAGGTGGATGACGCCGTAGTTGTACCCCTTGCGTCGGTAGACCACGCTCGGTGTCTTGGTCTGGGCATCGACGTAGAGGAAGAAGTCGTGACCCACCAGTTCCATCTCGTCCAGGGCCTGTGTCAGCGTCAGCGGGATGCCGTAGAAGTGCTTTTCCCGCACCACCAGCGGCCCGTCACCACTGACTTCCATGCCCGCCACCAGATGGGTGTCACCGTAGTGCTCCGCGTCATCGTCTTTGGCGGCCCGGCTGGCTGCGACGTCGACCGGCGCTGGTGCGTCGAGGGGACCCGGACGGAGCCCACGGTGCCGCTTGCGCCGATCGTTGGCCTTGGAGAGCTGTCGCTTCAACCGGTCGAGAGCCTTCTCGAAGGCCGCGAGCTTCTCCTCGGCGGTGGCTTCCGCGCGCACCACCGGGCCACGGGTGCGCAGTGTGATCTCGACCTTCATGTCGTCGGTGGGGTCGCCCTTGGACTGGTCATGGGTGAATACCACCTCGGTGCGAATCGCCCTGTCATCCAGCCGCTCGATGCTGCTCAGTCGATCCTCCACCTGTTCGCGCAGTGCATCTGAGATGTTGCAGTGCCGACCGATGACATTCATTTCCATGATTACCTCCTGAGACCGGATGCGAAAGGCACGAACTTGATGGCTCGTTTCCCCTCAGTCCGTGCCATGAATCCACGTTACCGCCAGCCATCGGGCCCCACAGCCGGACTCGCCGAGTTCGGCGTGTGTGCCAGCACCGCACAGCCGATGACCTGGCAACCCGCGCCCTGCAAGCGATGCACCGCCTCGTGCAGGGTTGCACCGGTGGTGCAGATGTCGTCGATCACCACCAACGGATGGGCGCCGGCCCGGGCACGCATCGTTCCGCTCTGGTTGAGCCATCGATCCGTGCGGTCCATGGCGCTCTGATCGCTCACCGGTGAGTCTCGGGTCAGTCGGCGCACCACTCGCAGGCTGTTGTCGAATCTGGGAGCGATTGTCCGGATTGCTGCCCGGGCGAGGGCGTGGCTGTGGTCGTAGCCGCGTTGTCGAATGGCCGTGGCCGAGGATGGGACCGGCACCACCTCGATCCGCTGCTGGTCAGCCTGCAGCAGCTGGATGGCGGCGGCCAACCGCGCCCCCAGTGGCGTGGCAAGCTGCCAATTGGCTCGTTCCTTGTGAGCGATCAACACCTGGTCGAGCGGCGCGCTGTACTCGGCGAGCGCGAACACCGGGACGCCGCACGCGGTGGCCACCTGCCGTGGCTGGGCCCAGAAGTGGCTGGCACAGGTATCGCACACTCCCCTGCCGACACCGCCACACCCGGCGCAGCAGGTGCCCAGCAGGAGATCGCCGACTTCCCCGGCATGATCGTTGAGGATGTTCCACACAGTCACTGTGGCCATCGAGTAGGAGTGTCGGCCGACAAGGTCGAGCGGCGGTGGAGGGGCAGCAGGGGCCTGTGGACGGGGCGGTTCGAAGTGGGTCAGCCAGGCAGCACCGCCAGGCGCACGCCTCCCAATACCGACCCCCAGCGCCACGGCTGGCTGAAGTCCAGCAATTGTCCCGACCGGGTGACGGCCACCGCCGTGACGTCGCCCATCCGCGGTTGCGCGGACAACGACACCGGGTTCGCGGCCCCGGAGGGCCCGACGGGTGAGATGTCGGCGCCGTCGTCACTCATCAGGTAGACGGCTGAACGCGAGGCCCTGTCGCTGGCGCCGAGGATCAGAAGCTGGTCAGGGCCCGCCCACGCCAGGCCACTGAGCAGCACAGGGCGGGGGGAGATGGCTGCGGTCAGGTACAGCTGGCGCCATCCCTCGATGGCGCGGTGGCTCACCTCGGCGACCCTCATCATGCCCAGAACCTGCTCTCCGTGGACCGTGCTCAGGAACGCCACTTTGGTGCCATCGGGTGAGATGCGGAATCTGCTCAGCTGTCCTGGCAATTCGTTGAGCGGGAAACGTCGTGGTGCCTCGCCGGGGAGGCACTGCAACAGAGCGTTGTCACTGGCTGCGGTGGATGCCACCCAGACGCTGCCGTCAGTCATCACCTGAGGCGAAGTGAGGGTTCCGGTGGCTTGACACGGTTGCAGCTCTCCGTTCAGCTCCCCGACGTCGAGGCTCTTGCGATCGGCAGCCAGCACGGCGACCGTACCGCCCCCGAAGGCGACGTCAGCAATGTCGGTACTGGTCCTCTGGCCGAGATCACCTCCGATCCCCTGCGCCGTGCCGTCCGGTGCGACTCGGATGACTTCCTGGTCAGTGACCACCAATGGCTGTGCCCGGGGTGAGTCGGCGATGGTTCGAAAACTCATCATCTCGGCCACGCTGATCCGGCCGTCAGTGCCCTGACCGGCCACCGAGAACGCCTGTCCCTCGACCTGCAACTGGACTGCGTCGATCCACCCGAACTGTTGCAGTGTCCAGACGATTTGGGCGGCCATCAGCCGGCGCTGATCGGTGCCCAAGGCGTTCACCTGTGAGCTCAGATTCACCTCCGCCACCCCGG
>JAGXHS010000079.1 GCA_024636075.1 Propionibacteriaceae bacterium | reverse complement strand
GCCCCGTAGACGCCCAGGTGTGGCGCGACCACTTCGTTCCCCCCAGCCCTCGGGAGTTGGCCGAGCGTGTCGATCAGGTCCAGCGGATGGGAATCGGCGTGCTGATCCCGGGCGACAAGGATTGGCCGGCCGCACTCGACGACCTCGGCGACCGAGCACCCTACGTCCTGTGGACGCGCGGTGCCCTGTCGTTCCTCACGCGTCCATTCAACGAGCTCGTCACGATCACAGGGGCCAGAGCAGCGACCGTCTACGGCGAGCATGTTGCCGGAGCGTTGGCCTCCGAACTCGTGAATGGCGAGCGGGTCGTCGTCGCAGGCGGCGCGTACGGCATCGAGGGCGCCGCGCATCGCGCAGCTCTCGCGTCCGGTGGCGACACGATTGCAGTCCTGGCGAACGGAGTGGACCGGATGTTCCCCGCTGGCAACAGCGATCTACTCGGCCGTGTCGGCGACATCGGCCTCCTCATGAGCGAGGTGCCGCCCGGCGCGATACCTACACGCCACCGATTCCTTGCCCGCGCCCGCCTGATGGCCGCGCTCTCTGCCGCCTCGGTCGTGGTCGAGGCAGGCGCTCGCTCAGGCTCAATGACGGTTGCCCAGCGTGCCCACGAACTCGGTCGTGCCGTCGGCGCGGTACCGGGTCCAGTGACAAGTGCTACGAGTGTTGGGTCTCATCGCCTCCTGCACGACGGTGCCGCTTCGCTGGTCACCGACGCCACGGACCTGACCAACCTCCTCCAAGATGGGCGCCGAACCGCGGACCTATCGAACACGCTGATGCATGGGTCGCCCCGGACCGACTATAAACGCTCGGCTGTCCCCTCATGGATTCTGTAGCCTCGCTGGCATCAGCGCAAGGTTTGTTCCGATGTTCGACGCCCCGACTCGGTGGCGCTCGGTGGCCTGCCGGGGACTGTCACCGCCGTCCGGGCAGGATTGTGTCGCGAACACCCGTCGTGGCACGAGTCGCGCATTCGAGGTGGCGACGGGCCTTCATCTCTGCTCGTTCATCGCATGAGGATCAGTAGGAGCAGCACGACGTTGAGAAGGGCCTGCGCGATGATGACGCCGATCAGAACCCTGCCTCTGGTCAGGTTGGCCGGGTATATCTCGAGGATCGCTCGGACACGGTCGGACTCCCTGTGGGACAGCTCCACCCGAACGGGCTGGTTCACGTGTTCGACCCCCTGAGGGAAGCAGCTTCAGTGGCTGCAAAGGCTCGTCCGAGACGGTCTGCGATCCGTTTGACGCCCTCGGGTTGAGACGCTCGCCTGACGGTCTCGAGCACCTCGATCGACGCCGCTGTGTGAGTCTTGCGCCGGCGCTCGCGCGGCGTCGTGGGTCGCCCGAGGAGTGCGGAGGTCGGACGTGCTGTGCTTGCGGTTCCGACCTCGTGTCGCACGAGCTCGATCGCGAACCGAGCCTCGGCAGACTCGATTGCCAGGGTGCCGAGAGGGTGCAGGGCGATGAGCGGCACGTGCACCTCGGACCAGGCATCGTCCGGCCCACCCGGCCCACGCTGAAGCGTCAGTGTGCGGGCACCGTACTGGTCAGCCCCTGCAGGGTCGAAGGCCTGCCCGACAAGTGTGCGGTGCACGTCTGTCAGCGCGCGATCCGCCTGGATCATCGTTGCGACCGGGAGAGCCAGAAGGGTCTGCATGTCGTGTGCAGCGCGGATGTGGGACATCAGAACGACTTCAAGGCCGAGTCGTTCATCTGGGAGACACCCTCGGGAGTATCGACCACGCGGTACCTCAATACCAGCCTGCCGGAGGGTCCGGGCTTCGGGAGGCCGGCTCCGATCAGCAGCGACAGCGCGGGGTCACCTGCCTCGTCGAAGCCGACGTCGACCACGCAGTCGAGCGACAGCTCCAGTTCCCCGAGATGGATCTGATCGTGGTTGGCCAACGAGAACTCGGGGACTGCGGCCACACCCCGGGTCTCACCGGCGTCGGTCACGTGGTCTCGCGGGAGGAGGACGTTCATCGTCTTCGGCCTCATCGGCCCGTCGTCGGCGCCCTCGAAATGGGAATGGAGGTTCGCCTGGTGGAACTGCTGGGTGGCCCGTTGCGTGTCGGCGACGGCGTGCGCGATCGACTGCAGGAGATCAGCGAGTTTGACGGTCTTCATGAACGGGGCTCGGTGATCATCGGGCGCGCCGGTCGGTGTCGGAGATCAGGCGATGGGCTCGGCTCAGAGCGGCCATGGACTGCGTGTTGGCTTGTACATCGGGTTGCAGGGTCGAGGTGCACGATCCGCAGCGGATCGGTTGCCCCAAAAGGAGCATGGCGCCCGAGAAGGCCAACGGCTCCCCGCAGTGCGGACACGCCATCCGGAGCGTCACTTCCTGAAGCGCCGTCTCCGAGGCTTTCGCACATTCCTGGCCGCGGCCACCGCTCGACTCATTTCGCATCCGGAGTCACATCCGCTCAAGCGTGTTGCGACGGTGTCTGCTGGGAAGTCGGCACAGGCACGATCGTCGCAGCGAAGATGTCGACCATCTTGCTCATTCCCTCGGTTGCGCGCTGCTGGGACGCTTCCACCCGGAAGGTGTACGTCGCGCCCTGGTTCGTGGTGCGCATGTGGTCCGCGTGCGCCGACAGCGACGCTGATGCCTGCAACGCCCCCACGCCGTAGCTGGCGCCGACCTTGGCCTTGATTCCGGCGTCGTTTTTCGTGATCGTCGTGGTTGTGGTCGTGAAGTCGATCGTGACCCGATCGACGAGTAGCGCGGGAAGTGGTACGAGCGCCAGCAGCGGGACGTTGACCGTGACCGTCTCCGTCGCAGTCGGGTCGTCCGATGTGGGCACTGGACGCGCCAAGTCGAACTTCACCAGATTCGTATTGGGAGGCTCGCCGTTCTCATACCCGACGGTATAGACAAATTCTTGGAGAACCTGTGCGAGGGCCATGTTGCCTCGTGCCGCGGCCAGCAGCGGGGTCGCGACGAGGTGGTCGATGGGGATGCCCTTGAGACCTGAATAGATGTCCACTACATCGTCAGCCATGACCTGATCCCCTCATTGGGCGATGGTCTGAACGGCGCACGACCGAGGCGACCACTTGGATTTTGATGAACGGTATCAGGCCCGGGCCAGGCGCGCTAGGCCTGGACCACCATTTGACGTGCCGCCTGTTTGACGTGCGGCAGCGAGCAGGCGCCCGACATCAGACGACCATCCCGCGCCTTTCACGGGATCTCCGCGATCACGCGACGACTTGCCACCACTCGCGTGGGCGTCTCGCCGCATCGCACGAGCCGGCCCGGCGACGAGTAAGAATCTCGCGCTCGGACATTGACGGTGGCTCTCGCGCCGCATCTGTGGCTACGCTGAGGGAGTTCAGGAGACATGAGACACGACGAGGGAGCACGCGGAAGCCGAGGGGCTCGGCAACGCGGAACCACCCAGCATTCGATCACCAGGCAACATTGCGGGCGAAACCGCTGGAACCCCCCAGGGGACGGTTGGGCTAGCCACATTGATTGCGCGCCTTGTCGACCTTGCGCCGAAGGGCAGCGACAAGAAAACGCTCTCAGAACGCTGGGGAGGATCGGAGGACTGGTCTGATACCAGCACCGCACCGAATGGCAGCCTCGCCCACCGCCCGATACACGCCAGCAGGAAACGGGAGAAAAAAATGCCAGGATGGCAAAGCCACAAGTTCTTCGCTCCAACCCCAGATTGGGCCGAAATACTGGGCGACGACCGAAAAGCCTACTACATAGGCCTGCCAAATATTAAGGCAGGCAGCCATCTCGCATATGCCAACCTCGGCCCTGGAGCCTACGGGATTGGCAGTAAGGCGAAATCCAATCTTCCGAGCCTCATCGAAAAGGTCAAAGATTGGGACGAATTGGGCGATCATCAGAATCGCTTTGTTGCGGGTCACATGCTGAACCGTGAGCTGGGGGGGAGTGGAAGCGATTTGCGCAACTTGACCATTCTGTCCCACGATGGGAATATGGCCTGCAAAAGATTCGACGCCCCGCTAATAAGGGCGATACAGAATCTGAGAAGTATCTACGACCTACTCAAGGACAAGGGCTTAAAGAAGACTAAAGGTCTGACGTTTGGTCTGCAGGTCATAACGAGTGTCCAAGATTTGGACGATTACAAGTCTGGATCTGTCCTACCTTCCGATTGGTACAGGCTAGATCAGAGCAAACCAGAGTTGGCGATCAACAAATGCGTGTTCAAGAACCTATATCATAGCGCACAGGTCACAAACAGGATCGATGTAGATGCGATTGAACGGGACTTAGAAGATCGCGCGGAGGAGGAGCTTGATGATTACCAAGAACAACGCAAGGGGCCCAAGCGACGACGGCTCGAACCGGCCCCACCTTTCCGGGTGCCTAGGACGGATCTGGCTTGGCTGAGGGGCTTGCTGAAGACTCTGGAAGACAACATTACAGAGGCGAATAGAGCAAGCTCGACCACGACCCCGAATCCCGTGCGATTTCCCCCCTGACAGGCCCCGCGTCGCGTCCGCCTCGTGGCGCAGGTCGACGTCGGTCATCAGCTCGGCGGCGATCCTGAGCCGGCCGGTGACCAGGAGCCATGACGCGAACGAGCGGGCCTTGGTGATCGCGTCCGCCTGCTGGGCCAGGGACAGCTGTTCCCAGCCACCGGACCGTTCGAGCTTGGCACAGAAGGACTCGGCTGCCTGTGTGGTGGACCGGCCGGTCTTGCGGCCGCGTCCTCGTATGGCGTCGAGGTAGGCCTCGAGCAGGTCGGTGCTCGGGTTCGTCAGCGCCAGCGCCGCGGGCATTACCTCGCCCCGAGGTCAGGCCCGAGGTGTGGCCCGAGGTCGTTCCCGATGGCTTGGGCGTCGATGGCCTCGCACGCTCGCCGGTACTCGCCGGCCAGCCAGTCGTTGGCCAGGTGCAGATAGATGCGGGTGGACTCGATCGAGCGGTGGCCGGCTTGAGCCTGGATGGCCTCGAGCGCCATGCCGGCTTCTCGCAGCCGGGTGAAGCAGGTGTGGCGAAGCTGATGACAGGTCAGGTGCTCGATGCCCGCGCGGTCACGGGCTCCGGACACGATCTCGTCGAGCCCGGCGGCCGATAGCGGGTGCCCGCGGCGAGGGCCCTTCAGCACCAGGAAGACGTGATCGTCCACGGCGGGCTCGGGGCGCTCCAGCGACAGGTAGGCGGCCAGGCTGACGAAGAAGCGCTGCGAGAGCGGGACGATGCGTTGGTGTCCGCCTTTGCCGTCGGCCATGAAGGCTCTGTTGCGTTGTTCGATCGCGGAGCATGCCGAGGCGGGACCATTGGCCTGTGGTGGTCAGATGGCGGGTTCGAGTTGGTCGAATGCGGTGGCCAGCCGGAACAGCTGCGGGGAGTCGATCGCAAGCTCGTAGTGACCGCGACGTAGGTTCTGGATGAAGGCGTGTCCTCGGATCACCACGGCCGCGGTTCGATGGGTCTTGAGCCCGCGCATGGGCCG
>JAGXHS010000007.1 GCA_024636075.1 Propionibacteriaceae bacterium | reverse complement strand
GCCTTCCGCGGAGGAATCGGCGCCATCAGTGGACGGCTTCCCGGCCCAGATCTTCGCTCCCAGCTCACCGTTCTACCGGAAACTGCCGGACGACAGCCCCCGCGCCTGGAACTCCGACGAGTTGGTGGCCTCGCTCGTCCGCCAGTCGGAGAGCTACTTCGGTACCCCGGAGCGTCCCAACCTGACCGTCAACCACACGAACTACGCTGCCACGATGTACGTGGCCGACAGCACGGACCCGATCGCCAGCTTCAGCACCATCAACTGTCAGGGCAAACCTCCCGGATGGGACGACAAGCTGCTGTCCGGCGAGCTGTCAGGAGTGCGAGTCCCGCCGGAGGCGGTGCCCGACGGATCGTCCGACGGCCCCATGGTGGTCTACAACTCCGACACCCGGCAGGTCACCGAGACCTGGGTGACAACGAAGACCGGGCCCACCTCATATACGGTGTGTTGGGGAGGCTCGATTGATGATGCGGCGGCGTCAGCAGGGGTGTTCGACCAAGGCTATGGAGTGTCAGCATCGGGGTTGGCCCAGGCTGGCTACACGATCCGTTTGCAGGAATTGCTCGACGGCGAGATCAGCCACATGATCGGGATTGGGCTGCCCGAGGTGGCCAAGGACATCGTGTCGTGACCGGCCACTCGCACCGATGGGCGCAACGACCAACCAGCCCTTGCGATGGGCCAGATCATGAGGTTGCCAGCGGATCTGGATCTGGACCAGATGCCGCTCTCCCCGCTGGCGCGACTGGTTGCGAAGGCCGCCCAGACGTACGGAATCGTCGTGGTGGACACTTCGGGAGCGCTGTCGCTCTACTCCCAGCATGAAGACTCGGTGCCGCAGGCTGAGCTGTACCGCACGTTGATGCGGGGTCGGTCGGCACACAACGAGATGGCGGGCGATCCGGCTCGCGGCGAGGTGGCCTTTCCGTTGGGGGAGCTGGAGGTATTGCCCGTGTCCTACCACGCACCAAGTGACGCGACGATTGGGAACCGGTGAGCGAACCGATCCACGATCCGGTGGAGGGATCCACCGGCGGTTCCGTTCCGGCTCCCAAGCGTGGCAACGTGTTGCGTGGAGCCAGTTGGCAGATGCTGGCGCAGATAGCGCCCCTCTTCGTGAACCTGGCGCTTACTCCGTTCGTCATCACCGAGCTGGGGCGCACCCGTTACGGTCTGTGGTTGATCGCCAGCACCCTGACCCAGTTCTTCGCCCAGTTCGACGGAGGGATCGGTCGCACGGCGATGCGGTACTTCGCCATCTACGCAGGTGCGAATGACCGGCGATCGACAGGTCGTCTGCTGGCCAGCCTGCTGATTGCAATCAGTGGGATCATGACGGTCACCCTGCTGCCCACTTTCATCTTTGCGGCGAGCTTCGCGCGGTTCTTCCGCACACCTGACGAGTTCCTGCCTGAGACGGTGTTCCTGATCAAGGTGCTCGTGGTGCTCGTGGGTGTCGGATTGGCGCGCAATCTGTTGGCCTCGCTGCTGAACAGCCACCACCGGTTCGCGTGGACGTCGATGACGCTGTTGATGGCTTACGCCACCTATTCGGCTGGAATGGTGTTCGTGCTGAGCCGGGGAATGGGCCTGCGTGGTGTGGCATATGTCTTCATCGCGCAGCAGGCCGTTTCCACTCTCCTGATCGTGCCGACCGCATTGAAGCTCGTCGAATGGCGCGCGCCCCGACTGATCAGCAAGAAGCTGGCCAGGGAGTTCGCAAACTTCGCCTGGAAGATCCAGCTGGGCGGCCTGCTCAACATGCTCTCGTTCCAAGGTGTGACGCTGATCGTCGGTCGATTGGCGCCCCGCCAGGTGGCCGACTTCGGGCCGGGTGCCACCTTCTCCCAGCAACTCAGGATGATCCCGTTCAATGCCCTCGCTCCGATTCAGGCACGCCTCGGTCAAACTCTGGGGGGCGAGGGGGAGAAGTCCGCCCTCGCCGACGCCTCCCGAATCCAGCGGCTGTGGGTGATCTTCATCGTTGGCTGGATCGGGGTCGGAGCCCCGGCTGCCTACTTCGGCATCAACGCCTGGCTGCCACTCGAATCCAACCTTGCCGCGAAAGTGGCCGCCACACTGTTGGCCGCGCACTTCTTCGCTCTCATTCCGCAGGTTGTGGTGCAGTGGTCGATGCTGTGGAAAATGCCTGAGGTCGAAACAGTGAGCAGCCTCGTCAGCGTCATCGGCACATTGGGTCTCTCGCTGATCCTGGTTCCGCGGATGGGTGCTTGGGGTGTGGGTTTCGCCGTGCTGGTCGCTCAAGCCGCCGCATTCGTCGTCATCCAATTGATGACACGGCGCCTTCCCGTGAATCTTCCCTCGCCGGTCACCCAGATCCCGATCCTGCCGGCGGTGCTGACGGTTGCCGGTACCGTGCTCGCGGAACTGGGAATGGGGTGGGTGATCGATGCCCTGAACGTTCCGCAAGGGCCGTTCGGATTGCTGCTCTGCGGAGTGGCGGCCGCACCGATGCTGCTGGGCTACCTGATCGCCACCTTCGGCTGGGGTCGACTCGTGGGGATCGTCCGAACGCGGCTCGGGCGCTGAGCGTCCTCATTCGTCCTTGCCGTCCCACAGCACGCGTTGTGGGAAAGGAATGGTGATCCCCGCGGTGTCCAAAGCGTCCTTCACGGCAATCGCCACCGCGCTGCGCACCCGCCACAGGGTCGCGACATCGGACTTGTGCCAGTAGCGCAATGCGAAGTTGATCGACGAGTCCGCGAACTCCTCGACCAGGGCTTCGGGAGTGGGGAGCGTCGAGACACCCTCAATGGACTTGCACGCCGCCACGAGTACCTGCTGGGCCAGCCGGAGGTCGGTGCGGTAATCGACGCCCACCGTCAACGTTGTGCGCCGCTGTGCGGTGCGGGTGTTGTTCACGATCGGTGAGCGCAGCACGTCAGCGCTCGGGATCACCACGTCGAGCCCATCGTAGGTGCGCATGTGCACGGCGCGCAGATCGATGTCGGTCACGGTGCCCTCGAAGTCGTCGGACTTGATCTGTTCACCCGCTCGGAAGGGGCGTCGCAACTGGATCAGGAAGCCTGCGAGCAGGTTCTGCAGAATGTCCTGCGCTGCGATGGCGACAGCGATGCCGCCGATGCCGACCGCTCCCAGCAGTGGGCGGATGTCCAGATCGGACAGCTGGAGCGCGACCAGCAGACCGATCACGACCAAGCTGACGCTGACCATCCGCGCCAGCTGGCGAACCTGATAGCGCGGGGGTTCGTCGCGGGCGAGAGCCCGCAGCAGCGCGAACCGGACAGCGACCGTCACTGCGATGGTGACGACCATCACGAGGATCGCCTGCACCGCACCCTGAGATATCTGCAGTCCGTAGATGTCCACCCAGCCGTCCCTCGGTCAGTTCCTCATCGGGGGAACGGCTGGGTCCAGGAGTGTGGGCATCACTGGTCTGGTTGGGCGAATGTTCCGGTGATGGACGCCTGGTCCAGGGAGTTGGCCATGATGTGCATCCGAAGCACGGCGCTGCTGGCATCGGCCGGGGCCTCCAGAGATTCGACCGACAGGGCATGCACAGTGTGGATGTAGTGATGCGCTGGCCCGGGCGGCGGGCAGGCACCGCCGTAGCCGACGTAGCCGAAGTCGTTCTCTGCCTCGCGGGCACCGGCAGGTGCCCCGGCACCCTCACCGATCTCGGTCACGGAGGCAGGGATGTCGGCCGCCACCCAGTGCCACCAACCCGAACCAGTGGGTGCATCTGGATCGAAAATCGTGATGGCGAAGCTCATGGTGCCATCGGGGGCCCCGCTCCAGCTCAGCTGCGGTGTGACGTTCTCGCCGCCGGAATTACCTTCGGCGTAGCGCAGCGCGATGTCGGCTCCGTCAGCGATGGATGTGCTGGTCAGTTCCATGTCGACTCCTCAGGTGGACAATGCGATTGAACATCTCGAAAATACAGCGGTCACCACCAGGTGTCCGGGAATAGTCGCTCAGAGACAACCTGAGTCAACTCAAGGGTGCGTCCCAGAACTGCCCATGACAATAGCCGACGGGTTGACAGCACACGGGTCACTGATCGCGCCGCCGCCCCATGGCGAAGGCCAAGTTGATGCAGACCAGACCGATCCACACCAGAAGCATCCCCAGGAAACCGGCCATCCCACCCCCGATGGCAGTCAGCGGGATGGCAACTCCGGCGCTCACGATGGCGACAGCCGTGGCCCGCGAGGACTCCGAGTTGCGCCGCTGCACCGCCGCAGCACTGGCGTGTTGGTTGGCGGCCTCCCGGGCGGCGATCGCCGCTTCCACCTTGTCCACGAACGAATCCACCAGAGCCGGTTCCAACTCTTTGCCCAGTTCCTGGCGTGCGGCCAGGGTGGCTTCGAATTCCTCGCGAGGTAGATCAGGAGACGACGACATACTCCTATTGAACCACTGCTCTTCCCGTCCGCCAGCTCAGTCGATTCGTTTGAAGTCGGTGACGTGCAGGGTCAACTGGTCCTCTTCGTCGCACGCATCCAGATCAACAGTGGCCCACAGTTGCCAATCGAGGTTGCCTTGCGGGTCGTGCAGAATCTGCCTGACCTGCCACATCCGGTCTGTGCGCTCGATCATGCGCAGCGCCGGGCCACGGGCATCAGAGTCCAGCAGCACCTCGTCGTGTTCGCCGAAGTATCCATCCAGCGCCTCGTCCCAGCGTTCCCGAGTCATCGCCGACTGGGGGTCATTGCGCGTTGATTCGACCAGAGCGTCCAGGTTGTCGGCTGCAATCAGTGTCACCAGCCGGAACATGGCATTGCGAACCATCACCTCCAGAGCCCTCGGGTTGGCGGTCAGGCGCCGTGCGGCCGAGGGATCGGTGATGGCCGCTGGTGACACAGCTGCGTCGCGGTCGGGGTCGGTGAGTGCCTCCCATTCGTCCAACAGCGACGAGTCGGTGATGCGGATCACCTCGCCCAGCCACTCCACGAGATCGTCGAACTCGTCGGTCCGGGCGCGATCGGGAACGGTCTGCCGGAGTGCCCGATAGGCATCGCTCAGGTACCGCAGCAGTAGACCCTCGCTGCGTTGCACCTTGTGGAATGCGACATACTCCCCGAATGTCATCGCTCGCTCGAACATGTCCCGCACGACAGATTTGGGTTTGAGATCGTATTCGCTGACCCACGGGTGACGGGGTTGCCAGGCGTTGAAGGCGTGCCGCAACAACTCTGCCAACGGCTCCGGCCAGGTGACGTCCTCGAGGATCTCCATCCTCTCCTCGTAGTCATAGCCGTCTGCCTTCAGCTCGGCGACGGTCTCACCGCGAGCGAGGAACTGTTGCTGCCACAACACCGGCATCGGATTCTCAAGTGTGGCTTCGATGATGCTGAGCACGTCAAGCGGATAGTCGCCGGATTCGCTGTCCAACAGTTCAACGGCGGCCATCGCGAAGGCTGACAGTGGTTGGTTCAACGCAAAGTCATCCTGCAGGTCATCCGAGAGCTGGTAGCGGATGCCCGAGTCGCTCTCGCGACGAACGATCACGCCGGCGTGCGTCAGGGACCGGGCCAATCCGACGGCCCGACGACGGAGCCGCCGACGAACGTCCCGATCCTCGGTAGCGGTGTCGATCAAGCGCAGCACGGATTCGGCCGGGTCTTCGTCGCGCTGCAACAGGTTGAGCAGCATCGATGGCGTGATTCGCATCCGGGCGTGCAGCGTCTCGGGAACCGACGCCACCAGCCGATCGAAAGTGTCCGCGGAGTAGTTGACGAAACCGTCGGGTGCCTTTTTGCGCTGCACCCTGCGGCGCTTCTTCGCATCGTCCCCCGCCTTCGCCAATGCCTTCTCGTTCTCGATCACGTGTTCAGGTGCCTGGACGACCACATGGCCCACCGTGTCGAATCCGGGGCGTCCGGCACGGCCAGCAATCTGGTGGAACTCGCGGGACTTGAGAATGCGCTGGCGGTATCCGTCGAACTTGGACAGCTGGGTGAACATAACGGTGCGAATCGGCACATTGATGCCGACCCCGAGCGTGTCGGTGCCGCAGATCACCTTCAGTAAACCCTGCTGGCTGAGGGTTTCGACGAGCCGCCGATACTTCGGAAGCATGCCGGCATGGTGCACTCCGATGCCAGCGCGCACCATCTTCGACAGGGTCTGGCCGAAACCCGGAGCGAACCTGAAGTGACCCAGTGCGGCCACGATCTCCGCGCGCTGCTCAGTGCTCACCAGTCGCAGCGAGAGCAGGCTCTGGGCGCGCTCCAGCGCCGCGCCCTGGCTGGAATGCACGATGTACACCGGGGACTGGCTGTCTCTTATACACATCTCCGAGCCCACGAG
>JAGXHS010000078.1 GCA_024636075.1 Propionibacteriaceae bacterium | reverse complement strand
GGCTTCCGGCGGGCCAGCCCACCCCCTCGGCGACGAGGTCGGAGAGGAAGAGGTGACCGAAGGCGCCGCCGAGCCCGCTGGCTCCGACGCTGATGGCCAGCAGGTACATGATGAAGATCTCGATGCGCCGTGGACGAGTTCTGGTCGTGCGGTCGAGCAGGATGTGAGCCGACGCAAGGAGCAGTGGCAAAACCGAGTAGGCGAAGATCCGCACCCAGAAGAGCTCGTTCATGACTGCTCACCCTTCCTGGTCAGGCCCAGACGCACCAGCAGGGGGACGCCGACGGCGTACGAGACGACGTGCAAGAGGCACAGCGTGACGACGGTCGCGATGCCCGCCGCAGGAGCCGTCCCGGAGCCGTCGCCGACGCCGGCCGCGATCGGCGCCCCGAAGGACAGCACCAGGCCGATCGCGGACAGGATCACGAAGGAGCGTGCCGGACGCCGCGAGAACCGAGCGAGGAACAGCAGAGTCAGTGCGCCCACCATGAGGTAGGCGAGGTTCGCGCCGACGATCTGTATCGGCCCGGCGCCGGGCCAGACCGTCACCTCCGGGAAGAGGACACCCGCGGCGTAGTAGAGGCCGAGATCCGCTGCCGTCGCTGCGGCGACTGCCACCAGAACCACCCAGCCGAGCCGGCGGAGAACACCGGCGACGGGCGTGCTGTGCGGGAGGACGGCGGTCTGTGATGTGGTCATATTGTTCTCCTTGGGCTTCATATTGTTGGATGCGGAGGTTGACATTCATCCACTCTAAGTTCGCGGCACTTGGATGTGACCGCCCAGCGGATTGAACGCTGGTCGTCCGTTCGGTGCAGCGGGCGCTCAACCCGATGGTGGTCCTGGGTCGACCATCTGGTTGATGTGCGCGAGCGATGGGAGGCGATCGCCAGGCGCAGGGTTACTGCTTTGGAGTGTCCGAAGCTGGCGCCCTGCTTCTTCTTCCCGAACACCGGGCGCAGCAGTAGGTGAGTTCGAACGCATCTGTGGCGGTGCCCCCCGCCATGGCGGTTTGGATCACTGCGCAGGGCCGCGAACCGCGAGCACCGCATCCCACACGGCGTCGGCGACGTCGCGTTTGGAGCCCTGCGCCTGCGCGACCACATCGTCGTGGTCGTCCAGGATGAGCAGTGCGTTGTCAGCGGACTCGAAGCCCTTGACCCAGCCGACCTCGTTGACGGCGAGCAGGTCGACCCCCTTGCGGCGACGCTTCGCACGGCCCTTGGCGACCAGTTCGTCAACGGTGTCGGCAGTCTCGGCGGCGAAACCGACAATCGTCTGGCCTGGGCGACGGTCCTGCATCAGCCCGGCCAGGATGTCCGGGTTCTGGACGAGCTCCAGGGTGAGCCCCTCCTGTCCCCGTTTCGACAGTTTCTCGTCGGACGCCTCCAGGACCCGGTAGTCGGCGACGGCGGCCACCATGACGACGACGTCGGCATCGACGGCGGCGTCCACGACGGCATCCCGGAGTTCCACCGCAGCCCCGGCGCGCACGACCTCGACCCGGGGGTGCCGGGATGCTTCGGCCAGCACCCCGTCGCCGACGTGGGCGGCGACGAGCCTGACCCGGGCGCCTCGCCGGGCGGCCGCCAGCGCCACCTCGACGCCCTGTCGCCCGCTGGATCGGTTGCCGAGGAAACGGACGGGGTCGATCGGCTCCCGGGTGCCGCCGGTGGACACCACAACGCGCAGCCCCGCGAGGTCAGCGTCCCCGGAGACTGTGGCCAATGCCGCCTCGAAGATCTCCTCGGGCTCAGACATCCGGCCGGGGCCGGAATCGCCGCCAGTCAGCGGCCCGTCGGCGGGTCCGACGACGTGGACACCGCGCCCACGAAGGGTCGCCATGTTCTGCTGGGTGGCGGGGTGTGACCACATCTCGGTGTGCATGGCGGGTGCGACGACGACGGGCGCTGCGGTGGCCAGCAGGGTGGTACCGAGCAGGTTGTCGGCAAGGCCGGCGGCCATCCGCGCCAGCGTGTTGGCCGTGGCGGGTGCGACGATGACGAGGTCGGCGGCCTGGCCGAGCGCCACGTGGCGGACCCGGGCAACGTCGTCGTGCACGGAGGTGGTCACCGCGTTGCGGCTGATCGACTCCCACGTCGAGGTGCCCACGAACCTCAGCGAGTCCTGCGTCGGAATGACGTGCACCTCGTGGCCGGCCAGGATGAGCAGCCGAACGAGATGGACGGTCTTGTAGGCTGCGATACCACCACTCACTCCAACAACCACGAACATCTTTGGATCCTCTCACACCGGCGATCGGAGGCATCATGTGCACGGTGATCGTCCGAGTCCCGGCGGAGGCGTCACAGCCCACCCGGGTGCTCGCAATCCGCGATGAGGACCCGACACGTCCGTGGAACCCGCTCGGCCCATGGTGGCCCGACACCCATCCCGGTGTCGATGGCGTCCGCGACGAGCGGGCCGGTGGCGCCTGGTTGGCCACCCTTCCCGACGCCGGGCGACTGGCGGTGCTCCTCAACCTCGGTGGCCCGAAGTCGACTCCGCGGCTGGCCAGCCGCGGCGAGGTGGTGCTGGACGCCGTCACTGGTGGAACTGTGGAGACCTCGCGCCGCACCCAGCCCTACAACCTGGTCAGCGTGACCGGGTCCCGGGTTTCCCTCACGCTCTCCGACGGTCACGAGTTGAAGTCGCAGTTCCTGCCCCCGGGGGTTCACATGCTGGTCAACAGTGCAATCCCCAACGACCCGTCGTTCACCCGGGTGGTTCGCTGGCTGGATGAGTTCCGGGCCGCTGCCCCCGACCACGACGCCAGCGACTGGTTCGGCCCGTGGCTGAGGCTGCTGGCGCACAGTACCGAACTGCCTCCCACCGACGACGCCGCGATCATCCGGGACAACCGCCCGTGGGGCATCCCCACCCTCTCGTTGCTGTTCTGCACAGCCACCGTGACCGCCAATCGCGTGGATGCCAATTACGTCGAACTTGCCCGCCCGGGCTACTGGGAACCCAGCTCTGACAAGCTCTGAACGAGCGCTCGTCGGCGGTGAAGTACGGCTGGATCCGAAGATTGCGCCATAGGGCCACAAGGTGGGCGAACATCTGTCGGCGGAACGCGGCCGCGAGGCCGAGGGATAGCGAAGGCGCTGCAGCGCCCCGGGACCTGAAGGTTGTCGTTTGATTTGGCATGGTGCCCGATCCGGCCGCAAGTAGGTTGGGTAGCGAGGTGAACAGATGAACATCAGCCAGGTCGGATCCGGACCGTCAGAGAACTCCTCCGCTCCCCGACCCGGAATCACCTTCCCGATCGGCGCCACGGTGAGTGCTGCGGGAACCAATTTCTGCGTCTACTCCCGCGGCGCTACCAGCATCACGTTGGCCTTGTTCGACGATGCGGAGGACGCGGAGCCCGCTCTATGCGTCCGCCTCGATCCCGAGACCAACCGTACCTACCACTATTGGCATGTCTTCGTCCCGGGCCTGTGCGCGGGGCAGCTGTATGGCTACTACGCCGACGGACCCGACCAACCCGACCAGGGCTCTATGTTCGACCGGCAGAAACTCTTGATCGATCCGTACGCCTTCGCCGTGGTCCTTCCCGTCGGCTATTCCCGTGCTGCGGCTGCCCGACCGGGCGATAACACGTCGACCGCGCCGAAGAGCGTGGTGGTCGACTCCGATGCGTACGACTGGGAGGGCGACCAGCCACTCAAACGGGCTTTCGACGACAGCATCATCTACGAGCTGCACGTGCGCGGGTTCACCGCCAACCCGAACTCGGGTGTCAACGCGGCAGAGCGGGGCACCTACGCGGGGCTGATTGACAAGATCCCGTTCTTGCAGGACCTGGGTGTGACGACGGTGGAGTTGATGCCCGTGCTGCAGTTCGACCCGCAGGACGCACCCGAGGGGTTCACCAACTCCTGGGGGTACCAGCCCATGGCGTTGTTCGCCCCGCACAGCGCCTACAGTTCCCGCCGGGAGCCGCTCGGTCCGGTGCAGGAGTTCCGAGACCTGGTCAAGGCCTTCCATCGCGCCGGCATCGAGGTGATCCTCGACGTGGTGTTCAACCACACCGCCGAGGGGGGACCAGGCGGTCCCGTGCTTTCCCTGCGTGGACTGGACAACCCGACCTACTACCTCGTCGACCCGAACGCACGCGGGACCTATGACGACTACACCGGCACCGGGAACACGGTGAACGCCAACGAGACGATCGTGCGACGGTTGATCCTGGATTGTCTGCGCCATTGGGTTCAACACATGCACGTGGACGGGTTCCGGTTCGACCTGGCCGCGGCGCTTTCCCGCGGGGAAGATGGTTCCCCGCTCAAGGACCCGCCGATCCTGTGGGACATCGAGACCGATCCGGTGCTGGCGGGGACGAAGATCATCGCCGAGGCCTGGGACGCGGCCGGGCTGTACGAGGTCAGCACTTTCGTAGGAGACCGCTGGGCGGTGTGGAATGGTCGGTACCGCGACACCGTGCGCCGCTTCATCAAAGGCGATTCCGGCCAGGCCGGAGGATTCGCCGACAGCCTCGTGGGCAGTGCCCAACTCTTCCAGCGACCGGATCGGGACCCCACCCGGAGCATCAACTTCGTCACCGCCCACGATGGCTTCACCCTCAACGACCTTGTCTCCTACGACGCCAAGCACAACCTGGCCAACGGTGAGGACAACCGCGACGGCTCCGACAGCAACGACAGCTGGAATTGTGGGGTGGAGGGGCCAACAGATGATCCGTTGGTTGGCCAGTTGCGCGGGCAACAGGTGCGGAACTTCTTCATGGCCCTGTTGGTGTCCCAAGGCCGGCCCATGATGCTCATGGGTGACGAAGTTCGTCGCACGCAGCGAGGCAACACCAACACCTACTGCCAGGACAACGAGCTCAGCTGGTACGACTGGGATCTGGTCAAAGGCGAGGCTGGCCTGTTGCGCTTCGTTCGCAAGTTCCTGGCCTTTCGCAGGGGGTCGTTCCTCTTCACCGACCGCCACTTCTGGGGCGAGCCCGGGAGTGCACGTCTGATCTGGCATGGCGTTGAGCTGCACCAGCCCGACTTTGGCGAGGACTCCCATTCGCTGGCCCTGGAATTGATCCACCCGGCCAGGTCCGAACACCTGTACGTGATCTTCAACGCCTTTTGGGAGGCGCTCGACTTCTCGCTACCTGTGCTACCCGATGGTCAGTTCTGGCGCGGGCTGGTGGATACGGCCCAGCCATCCCCTCAAGACTTCCCCGACCTGCCACAGCCGCTGGCCGATGCCACGTGCCTGGTCGCGGCACGCTCAACCGTGATCCTGATCGCAGACCAAGGATCGAGTGAGCCTGCACCGGTCGCTTTGGACTAGGGCTTGGCTCCCAAAGATTTGGTGACGGGTCGGCTGTGACCACGGTTGGAGACGCCGCGCCCGCGATCACCGAGCCAGCGTGGACATCGGCCCCGGGCACCGTCCACCCCGCCCCGCAGCGGGGTTGCGCCGAACCAATTGCGCGGAAATCCGCGCTAGCCAGCGCGTCAACGCGGGAAGTGCAAGACCGAAAGATAGAGTCAGACAGGAATTTCGCGCGGCGCCCTGTTGGTTACGAGCAAACACGTTGGGCACATCAGCAGCTACTCATCGTGAAAGGTGTGTGGTGTCCGGAGTCGAGGAAGCGCAGTCCACGGATCGAGCTTGGCGCAGCATGTATGTCATCGGCGCGATTGCTGCGATTCTCGTGTTGTTGGGCACGGTAGCCGACATCGGCCTCAGCGCAATTCCCGGTTGGCAGGCTTCGACGGTGCCGACGTCCACTGTGGGGTGGTTTGGGCAGTTTCAAGCGAATCCTCTGCTCGGTTTGCGGAATCTCGATCTTCTGAACGGTGTGATCTCGGTGATCGCAGTCCCTATGTACGTCGCTTTGTACGGTGTCCACCGTCGAGTGAGCCAAGGGCTTGCCGCTCTCGCGTTGGTCGTGGTCACTCTCGGAACGTCCGTCTTCGTCGCTGGCAATGCTGCGCTTCCGATGCTCGACCTCAGCGATCAGTTCTTGCTCGCGACCACCGACTCGCAGCGTCTCGCGTTGCAGGGGGCCGCCCAGGCGCTTCTCGCCACCGGGGCTCATGGCAGCATGGGGGCGTTTGCAGGATTCTTCTTGTCGAGCGTGGGGACCCTCGTGATGGCCGTTGCGATGCTGGCGGGAGGAGTGTTCGGACGCCTTGCCTCTTGGACTGGCATCGTCGGCATCTCGCTTCTGCTCACGTATGTCGTGGGGACCACGTTTTCGCTCGCCTCAACAGGCGTTCTCATGATTGTCGCGATGCCCGGGGGGCTGATGATGATCGCGTGGTACGTGATGGTGGCCAGGAAGCTGTTCCGGCTCGCGTCGATGGAGTGATCAATTCCAAGGGGGGTAGTCCGTTGTCACCCGCCGCCGCAGTCGCAAGCCCGAACCCGCTGCGCGGGTCTGCCCTCACTGTCACATTCAACTGCCCCTGGATGGAGGATCCTGCCCCAACTGCGAATAGCAGAGCCGTGTGCGATCCGTGCGTGCGTTGCGCAGCTCGGCGTTGTCAGTATTCAGTCGGCAGCGACAGGGTCCACTCTTGGTCAACCTGAATCTCACTGGCGCACTGAGCCCCGACTGGACGCTTGACGGTTGCGTCTTCACAGGAAAACTCAGTGCGCCAAACCTGCAAGTTCTACCTCCCTGGCCTCTGGGAAATGGGCGTCCAACCCAGCTGCGACCAGCCTTCGACCAGCATGGCCGTTTCGCAGGCACACCACGTGAGTCTCGGCCAAGTCTTGACAATTCCACGTTCTCGGTCGAGAGTCAGTACTCGGTACCAAGCGGGCACGTTGCCTGCCCCGGTTGGCGTCGCCTTCTGAGCTGTGTGGCGGGGCGTGGCGTCGGCGAGCAGCGTCGCTCGGGCCGGTATCTGTACTGAGGGAGACCCTTATGTCACAAGCAAGGCACGGCACAGTGAACCGTCGAAGAATTCACGTGTGGCTGATCCTTCCGTTGGCCGCCCTGATGGCCCTGCTTTCGTCGGCGGGAGTTGCCCGTTCGGCCCCTCATCCCGAACTCACCGTGATGACCCGCAACCTCTATCTGGGCTCAAGTCTGGCCCCGGCGATCGAGGCGAAGACACTCCCCGACCTCATCACGGCTGTGGCGAAGATGTACGGCACGGTGGTGTTCACCGACTTCCCTGCCCGCGCCGCAGCGATCGCCGATGAGATCGCCGCGACCCAACCCGATCTTGTGGGGCTGCAGGAGGTCTCGAACTGGACTGCGGACCCCACACCGGTGGCCGTGAATCCGTCGGCGAACCCACCCAACTATGACTTCTTGACGATCCTCCAGTCGGCTCTGGCCGCCGAGGGCCTCAGCTACTCGGTCGCCGGCATATCCAACAACGCCCTCATCGGTCCGCTCCCGCTCGTCGCCCCCACCGCCGGCTGTCCTCTCAGGTTCACCGAGACGCCTGCCGGCTCGGTCCCCGACTGTGTGGTGACCTTCGCCGACCGTGACGTGATCCTGGTCAACGACGACACCGACAGACTGACCGTCGGCCATCCGCGTAGCGGCCGCTACGCCACCCAGCAGGTCCTGGCGACCCCTGCTGGCCCGCTGCCGTTCGACCGAGGTTGGGTGTCGGTCCAGGGCCGCTACCAGGGCAAGTCATTCCGGATGGTCAACACCCACCTTGAGACTGAGGACTCACCCGACATCCAGCAGGCGCAAGCCGCTGAGTTCCTCGCCGGCCCCGCCCGCGGTGGGCAGGTCATCGCCACGGGCGACTTCAACTCCGCAGCTGACGGCAGCACCACCACCTCCTATGCCCAACTCACCGCACCTCCCGCATTCACCGACGTCTGGACCGCCAACCACGGCGACACGGGACTCACCTGCTGCCAGAACGAAACCCTGACCAACGTCACCCCCAACCTCACGTCACGGATCGACCTGATCCTCACCCGGGGACCGATCCGCCCCCTCAGCGCCAAGATCGTCGGCGACATTCCGTTCCGCACTCAGAGACCGCTGCGCCCGATCTGGGCTTCGGACCACGCTGGCGTTGTCGCGACCGTACGCATCCGGTAAGCCACCTGCGGGACGGATGCGGCAGCCGCTATCTCCTGAGAGGATCTGACTATGTGTCGCTGGATGGCTTGGTCCGGGCAGCCGCTGCGGATCGCGGAGTTGTTGTTCAACACCGAGCACGGGTTGGTGGACCAGAGCCGGCATGCCCGGTTGGCCACCGAGCCAACCAACGGTGACGGTTTCGGGTTGGGCTGGTACGGCACAGGTATCGGCCCCGGTGCCTACCGTCGCGTCGTGCCGGCCTGGGCCGACGCCAACCTCCGCCACCTGAGTGCCCACATCGAGTCGCCGCTGTTCATGGCCCATGTGCGGGCCAGTAGCGGAAGCGTGGTTCAGGAGAGCAACTGCCACCCTTTCCAGCATGGCCGCTGGTTGCTGGTCCACAACGGCCAGATCAACGACTTCCACACCCTGCGCCGCGACCTCATGCTGGCGGTCGCTCCGGAGCGCTTCGCCGAGATCGTCGGGTCGACCGACACCGAGGTGCTGTTGGCCCTGGCCGTGACCTACGGCCTCGAACATGACCCGCTCGGCGCGCTGGAACGGGCAATCGGTCTGGTGGAGGCAGAAGCCCGTCGACATGGCATCGAGCACGCCGTCCAGGCGACCATCGGACTGAGCGACGGCGAGCGTCTCTGGGCGGTGCGCTACGCCACCGACGCCGCCCCGCCCTCACTCTTCGTCTCTGCGGACGCGGAAGCCCTGCGCCAACTGCACCCGGACAACCCGAGACTGCAACAACTCCGCCACGACGACCGGCTCGTGGTCTCCGAGCCGCTGGTGGACCTACCCGGAGCCTGGCACGAGGTCAATCCGTCAACCGCCCTCGTCGTCACACCAGATGGGGGACTGGACCACCGGCCGTTTCACCCGCAGCCTCCCAGCCGCTGACCGGACTGCGCAGTCACGCTCTCGACCCTCAGTGTCGGAACGCGCTCTGATTCGGCGCCTCTGCCGGCCCGGACTGGAGGATCAACTCGCCGACCAGCCGCGCGAGGTCGTCGAAGAACAGATCCATC
>JAGXHS010000077.1 GCA_024636075.1 Propionibacteriaceae bacterium | reverse complement strand
TCGCGAAGGTGGCGATCTTGCTGGTCAGGTCTTTGGAGGCCCGACTCACCGCGTTGACAGTCCCCCGGATCATGCCGGTGTGGTCGTCCGCTTCGCGTTGCGCGGCGTCAGCCTGTTCTTTGGCTAGCCGTGCGGGGGACACGTCGTCCGGTTTGGCCCCGGCGAGGCCGGAGTAGCGATCGTTCGCGAGCTGTCCCCTTACCTTGGCGACCTCGTCGCGGTATTTGTTCGCAGTTTCTCGGAGTTGTTCCCGCGCAGGCTCGTCGAGCAGTGCAGCGCGTGCCTCGTCGAGGCTGGCGAACCCGAATTGGTCGAGCACCGCGGTGAGCTCAGAAGAGCTGCGGGCGAGTTCCGCGGTGGCTGTCTGTACTGCCGTCAGCAGCGAGGACAACCTGTGAGCAGCATCCGCTCGCGCAATGAGCGCGTGCTTCCGATCGAGGACGGAGTTGCATCCCTCGGCCTGGGCCGTCACCTCAGCCTCGTCGGTGGCCAGTTGCCGCCCCTTCTCGTCGATGCTGCCGATCGCGGAAGCGAGTGCCTGCTCGGCATCCCGGAGTTCGCGCTCGGAGTTCAAGGCCGTCTCAGTGATGGACTCGATTTCGATGCGGAGTGCGGCCACGTATCGTCCCGCCTGCTCAGCGTCCTCGCGACGTTTCTTGGCGCCAGCCAAGTCGGCTTCGGCTTCAGCCAGCGTGAGCCCTTCGGTCATCGCGGCTTGCTGATCCAGTTGTCCGGCGACCTGGTCGCTTCGGGCACGGGAATCGGTGGCCCTGCGTCCGGCTTCGTCCCTCAGGTCGGCAATTGCCTCCACAGCTTCACGCCCCACGAACCCGTCGTGTTTGCCAGCGGGAGCCGGGTGGGTCTCGGACCCACAGACCGCGCACGGCTCACCCTCGACGAGTTCGGACGCCAGCTCGCCCGCGAGCGAGCCGAGCCAGGCATTCCGTGCCCGTTCGTGGCGCCGCGTGGCCAGCTCATGTTCCTGAGTCAGTTTGCGTTCGGTTTCGCGGGCCTCGGCCAGACGTGCAGTGAGCCTTGCCACCTCGCGGGCCGCGTCGCGACGATGCGCTGCCGACGCTTGTCGCTCGACGGCGGACGCCAGCGTCGCAGCGGTCTCTTCTCGTTCCGCCAGTTGCTCGGCCAGCTTCATCGCTTGGTCGCGGTACTGCACCACCTGGGTGAAGCCTTCGGCGATACGGGTGCGTTCAACGAGTTGGGTTTGTCGTTCGCGCTCCGCGTCCGCCTTGCGTGTGGCGAGGCCCTTCTCCAGATCCACCACGCGATCCAGCAGGCCTGCGGCCAGGCGAGCAGCACCCTCGTGCGAACGGAGACCGTCGGGGGTCGGCTCTCCCGCGACCAGGTCGGCGTCGCGTCCCGCCTGCAGGTGCTCAACCACGGTACGCATCGTCGCTCGCGCTTCGTCCAGAGCGGCGGTGGCGCGATCGACGTTCAGCAGCGGACGCCGGGCGCCCTCTGCCCGCTCGGCAGAGGCGAGCCGGGCCTCCTTCTGCTCGACCTCATCCTTTCGACCTGCAAGTTCTCCGCGCCGCTGATCGAGGGCGGTGACCTCCTTGATGAGCTTGTTGCGGGTCTCGAGCGCGTCGAGGGTCTCCGTGGCCGCAACGTGTTGGGCCCGCGCGGCCTCTGCCGCCTCGCGCGCCCGAGCCAACTCTTCGCCGAGCGCTGTCGATCGCCGGTGTGCGCCATCACGAAGCGCTTCGAGGTCCATCCTGTCGCGCGCAGCATCGAAAGCCACCTGTTCGGGGATCGGCACCGTTGCGGTTGCCGCGTCGTCGGACCACGCCACCTGACAGAAGCTGCTTGCCACGTCGAAAACGCCGCTCTGGGCGCGGTCCGTCCTGGATCTGTGATCCTGGGCCAACTCGTTCAGCTTCCTGGCGAAGCGGTGATAGAAATCCGTGCCGAAGATGTCCTGCAGGACGTCGCGGCGGTCCTCGGGTTTGGCTCGTAGGAAGGTGGAGAAGTTTCCCTGGGGCAGCATGACCGTCTGAGTGAACTGGCTCTTGGTCAACCCGATCGCGCGCTGCAGTTCCTCGCTTGCCTCGGCGACACTGGTGCTGATCGGCGCCCCTGCGGGGTCGTCGGGGGAGCACAGCTTCCACAACTTGATCGTTGCCTTGCTGGTTGTGGTGCCCTCGCCTCGCAGCTTGGGACGCTCGTACTCGGGAGTACGGCGGACGCGCAAAAGCCCTCGGCTCGAGTCGATGACCAGGTCGACGAACGGCTCCCGGTGTGGATTGAGCATGGTGGAAACGATCCGTCCCTTGCTCGAATCTGCGCCGGCCACGTCGCCGTACAGGGCGTACACGATCGCGTCCAGGATCGTCGTCTTGCCCGACCCCGTCGGGCCCTCCAGCAGGAACAAACCGCTCTGGCCCAGTTCGCGGAAATTGATGACGTGGGCGTCGGTGAACGGTCCGATGCCCTGGAACTCCAGCCTGATGATCTCCACTACCGGCTCCGCTCACCGGCCAGGACGGCCTCGTAGGCGCGTTGCAGCACGAGATGCTCCCGCTCGTCCGGCGGCTGGTTGCTCACATGTTCGACGAACTCATCAATCACCATGAGTGGGTCGCTGGCCTTGGACGTGGGGCCGGACAACGGCCGGACGCCACCGTTTGGCTCGAAGTGGACCTCGAGGGCGTGCGGGAAGACACGGTTGATGGCGGAGATCAAGTCGTCTGGGCGGCGATCTCCGGTGACGGTGACGCGTACCCAGTCGTCGTGCTGGGGCAGGAAACGTGTTCCCATGACCTCGACCAGGGTGCCGGTTGCCTCCGACAACCTCCGGGTCACAGGGGCTGGCACCAGGTCGATGGATCTCACGTGGCCGTCGGCGTCGAAGTCGACCAGCGTCGAGGACTTGTGGTGATGCATCTCCGAGAAGGAGAAGGCCACAGGCGACCCGGAGTAGCGCAACAGCGGCCCGGGGCCAGCCTCCGGCCCCACCCGCTGCGGGCCGTGCAGGTGCCCGAGCGCCACATAGTCGAGTGTCTCGTCGCCGCCGCCGAACAAGGCGTGGGGAACACTGTCAACTCCGCCGACCCGAATATCCCGCTCAGAATCGCACCCCTGGCCACCCACCACGAATCCGTGCGACATCAAGATGGCCGGAACCCGCCGGGTGCTGGCCCCACGTCGCTGAATGAGGTCGCTGCTGACCAGCTGCATCACCCGGGTCATCACCGCCTCGTGCGATCGAGGCAGCGGCTGCCGAACGCCATGCTCGTCGCACTCCCCCAGCTCGAAGCGAGTCATGTCTGGGTCGAGGTACGGCACCGCGTACACCCATAGCGAGTAGTCACCCGTAGCGTCCGGGATGAGGACCGGGGACGCCACGTCTGCGAGCTTCGAGCGGATGCTCAGTCCCTCGCGGAACAGGGCAGAGCCGAAGCCGAGGCGCGTGGCGGAGTCGTGGTTCCCTGGTGTGATCACGACGCGGGTCAACTCGGTCAGCCGCATCAAGACGTCCTCGAGCAGGTTCACCGACTCAACCGAAGGCAGCGCCCGGTCGTACACATCGCCTGCGACGAGCACGGCCGCCACGTTCTCCTCGCGCACCGTCTCGACAAGGTGATCGAAGTACGCCACATGCGCGGCCGTCAGGTCCACGCCGTGCAGCGTGCGGCCAATGTGCCAGTCGGAAGTGTGCAAAACCCGCATAAGGGGACGATAGACCGCACGTTTCCAGGCGTGGTCAGGGGGAGCTATTTGGTAGCCGACAAGGGAATCCGTGACCGCCGACGGGACTGACTTGCACTAGAACGATTTCAAGGATCCATGAGGAGACTGGGACACATTGAGACAAGATGCGACTGGAGCAGTTTGAAGGTCTACTGGATGAGGGAACGCGACCCTCGCCAGGAGTAGTTTCAATCACATCGCTCGCCCTCGGTGGTGAGCAGAGCGGCAAACCCCGGACGTTCCCCAAAGTGTCGCGCGGTCAAGATGTCAGACCCAAGGCCTGGTGCACGCCAACATCGAAGCGACTCTGGTCGCGATGCGCGAGCGAGAGCCGCTGATCGTCAACGGTCGACTCTCTCGCGCTGGCACCATGGCTGGCCCGGTCGCCTCATACGAGCCGCTGGACGATGCCAGCGAAGCCCAACTCGCCGCGCAGTTCATCGACCAGCTGCGCAACATCATCACCGACGCCGAAACGGCTGGTCGAACCGTGCGGATCTTCCACTGGGCAGACCCAGAACGCAGCCGCGCCCACAAGTACCCCGCCATCGACGAACTGCTCGAGGGCCGAGCGTTCGACCTTCACGCGTGGTTCAACAACCATTTCCTCACCTGCAAAGGCAGTTCCATCAAAGCCGTCGCACCCATCTTCGGATTCGCGTGGGCGGTTGAGGAGGCTGGCGGAGCCCAATCCCAGGATCTGGCGTTGGCGCCGACGGCGCCGTCGACGGAAAGGATGAAGGCCGAGCCAGCGGTCGAGAACCAACGAGCGACCGGGAGCTGCTATGACGCGTGAACTGAGCAAGCCATGGACTTGACAAGGGATGTCGACAAAGCGATTCAGGCTTCTCGAATCTCGTATCCTCCGCCAACCTCGATTCCCGCTCCGTCCCGGCGCGGGAATCAGTGCATTGTGGGGTGATTTCTGCTCGCAACTACCGCCCCGCCAGGCCGGGCGTCGCCTCACTTGGCTAAGGTATTGACATGAACGAAACTGACAAGTTGGTAGACCAGTTCTTCGAGGCATTGGACCAGGCCGACAAGGTGATCGACTCCGTCCCGGAGGATGCGTGGGGGAACCAATCGCCGTGCGAGGACTGGACTGCACTTCAAGTCGTGTCACACCTCACCGGAACACTGACCAAGGTGATCGAGCTGCAGTCCAAGGACGGCACCTACGGCCGGCAGCCAGCCATTCCCAACGAGAGCAGCGACTTTTCCGAGTTGCTGCAGCGCTGGTGCTCGGCTCGCGACATGGTGCGAGCCGGGATGGGAAACGCGGACCTCGACCAGCAGGTGATGGGCAAGTATGGGCAAATGACACGGGCCGAGTCATTGGCTCTGCCAGCAGCTGACCTGGCAATTCATTCATGGGACATCGCAGCCGCCACCGGCATCGAACGCGAGTTGTCCGGACACTTGCTTCAATCGGTTCGAGAACAGCTTGGCCGCGTGCCCGATGAGGCGTTGCGTCGACCGGGCATTATCGGACCAGCCGTCGAAGCCGCTGATGGCGCCTCAGAGACCGATCAACTCATGGCTTTCCTTGGCCGCCGCGCTCCGTGATGACCCATTCCCGACGTGCAGCTTGACCCCGAAGGCTGATGGGTGGCTGACGTTCAGGCGAACAGATCCGCCATGCGGTCCAGTGTGGCGACCATGTTGGCTTCGGTGGCAACACCGGCCAGCCGATCGATCAGGGCTGCGGGGCGCGCCCTGCTCAGATCGTACGACTCCTTGACCAGGGTGCGACCGTCGTCGGTCGGCTGCAGTTCGTAACGCCAGATCTGGCCGCCTCCGATCAGCCTCCCCCTGGCGAAAGCACCCGAC
>JAGXHS010000076.1 GCA_024636075.1 Propionibacteriaceae bacterium | reverse complement strand
GGATCGATCTGACCCATCGCCGCGCCCAGTTGCAGCTGGCCGGCCGCACGATTGAGCTCCGCGGGACGGACGATGCGCACATCGACCGCGACAACTACCAGCGGGTGGCAGGACCGGGCGCTCCCGGGGCAGACCTGTGCATTGGTGTCACCCATGCGCCCTATCTGCGCATCCTGGACGCGATGACCGCAGACGGAATTGACCTGATTCTCGCTGGCCACACCCACGGCGGTCAGGTGTGCGCCCCTGGTTTCGGCGCCTTGGGCACCAACTGCGATCTGGACACCGCTCGAGCCAAAGGCCTCTCCTGGCACCAGTTCGATGGCCGCCGCACCCACTTGCATGTCTCGGCCGGAGTCGGGGCCTCGCCGTTCGTACCGCTGCGGGTCGCCTGCCGCCCGGAAGCTACTCTGCTCACCCTGACCGCCGCCAACTGAGCGGAGCCTTTCGTGCTGTCAGCTCCACCGTGGATACGAGTGGAGTCTTCTCCACGAGTTGGGCTAGACTCATCGAGGCCCAACAGGGCTGGCGGGGTGTGGCGCAGCTTGGTAGCGCGCATCGTTCGGGACGATGAGGTCGCAGGTTCAAATCCTGTCACCCCGACCATGTGATGTCTCGGGACATCGACGATGGCGGAACCCCTGCGCGAGGGTTACGCCAGGCACGCACCGTAGCCCGTCGCAAGCAAAGGGCAGCCACGTCGAGGAGCAAGGGCGACTCAGGATTGTATTTCGCCCCCGATGCCATGAGGTTGCATTTCGTTGCATTTCGCACCCGCTTCGGTGCACCATCGAAAGACCCACGGCGCACCGAAACGATCCAGCAGTCCCTTGGACTCACTGATCGCAACCAAACGTCGCTTCGTCGCCGACAACGGGGAGACGTCACCCCACCGACGAAACCAGCCGGAAATTTTTATCACCCCTTGTCACCCGGGTGCTAAGCTTTCGAAACAGGACTTTTCCTTGACCGAGTGGAATCATTTGCGTCGCCATATGTCATCCGTGGGGGATGCACGGAATCGTCACCCCCAAACATCACCCACCATCGGATTGCGCCGCAACCCCTTGTTCTATACGCTTGAGAGCAGATCAGGTCCCCCGAAACCCGATCCCGTGGCCACTCAACAGTGGTCCCCAACGAAGTCCTGGTCCCCCCGAACCCAGGGCTTCGTTCTATGTTCGGAGGCTTTTCTCCGGCCGATACCGCCAATGTGTCACAGTCGGGAGCTTGATTCACCCCATCACCCCTCGAGGGATGATTGATTCACCATCACCCTTTGCGTCACCCCATCACGCCCAACCGCCGCAGGACAGGGTCGACGAACCTGTCTACTTCCTGAATGTGCAGGGCTCTGGCGGCCCCATAGAAGAGCGCGAGGAATGCCAATCCGGAAGCGGCGAGAATCGCAAGCCCCGAGACATAGCCAGCGTCGATCCGCCAGAAGAACCGGATGATGGCATAGGCCCCGCCGGCAGCCACCAGCGATGCCAGACCGAGACGGACGTACAGCCGCCACACGTGCCGCAGACCGATGCCACCCATCTGGCGTGATGCCACCCACAGGAAAGCCGCCGCGGCCACGATGTTGGCCACGCTCTGACCCGCGCCGACGGTGTGCACGGCCCAGCGTGCTGGCACAACGAGCGCCAGCACACCGAAACCAATCTGCACGCACGTGAGCAGGGCCTGCAGACCCAGGTTGGTGCGCCCATCCTCGCGGGCGAAGCAATACCGCTGCTGCAGCGTGGTGATGCCGAAAGCCATGGTGCCGATCGCCATCAGCGCCAACACCTGCCCCACCACCCGCGCCTCTCGAAGAGCAAGCCCGGGAAGCAGCACTGTCACCACCGGGGTGCCCATCACCATCAACGCCAGACTCGACGGAATGATGAAAACGGCTGGCATCGACAACCCTCGCCGCAGCAGCGCCCGCATCGCATCGCCATCCTGGTCATGGACGGCGCGACTCATCCGTGGAAACAGCGCGGTCAGGATGGACACGGTGATCAGCGAATGCGGCAGGATGAAGATCAAGAAGGCGTAGTCACGGGCGGCCACGCTCAACACATCAGTCTTGTCGATCGCACTGTTGCGCGCCATGGTCATCACACGCATCACGAACAGCCCGCCCAGTTGCGCGATGACCAGGGCCAGCAAGGTCCAGCCCACCATCCGGGAAGCAGAACCGAGGCCGTGACCGCGCAACCCCCAGCGCGGAGTGAAACGAAAGCCGCCACGCGCCAGCGGTATCGCCAGGAAGATCCCCTGGACGACGATGCCCAGGGTCGAAGAGCCAGCGAGCACCCACACCATCTCACTGGTCCACAGCTGGGGATCTCCCTGCCGCCCCCAGACGACCAGGAACCAGACCAGCCCGGCGATCTGGATGAGATTGGCCAGCACCGGACTCCACATGAACGACGCGAACTGGCCGCGCGCGTTCAACACTTGTCCCAACACCGCATACAAACCGTAGAAGGCGATCTGTGGGAGACACAGGTACCCGAACAGCACAGCCAGATGGTAGGCAGCGCCGGAGAAGTCGGATGTTGCCCTGATCAGCGCCGGTGTCGCTACGGTCGCCACCACGGTGGCCAGCACCACCAGCAGGAGCGCGGCCGTCAGCAATCGATCGATGAAGTCGCTGCCGCCGTCATCACGTCTCATCGCGCGGGTGATCTGCGGGATCAGCACTGCGTTCAGCACACCGGCCGAGAGCAGTTGGAAGACATAGTTGGGCAGCGTGTTCGCCACGCCGAAGGCGTCTCCCACGAGGGTGGTACCGACCACTGCAGCCAACATCGACTGCCGCACCAGCCCCATCACTCTGGAGACCAGAGTGCCTGACGACATCAGCATTGTGGATCGCCCTATCGACTCCTGTCGTGGCGATTGCCCTGAGTTCTTCGCACCGGAGCCTGCGATCTTCGCACCGGTGCCAGGGTTCTCTTCAGTGAGGGAGTCGCTGCTGTCACTGCCCGGTCCTATGGCGTCGCCGGGGCCGGGGCCATCCCCGACAGCGGATTCCACGGAGACCTCCTCCGGATCGCCGGCGGCGGAGGTTCCCTGCTGCGATTCGTTCACCGTCCAGTGCCGCCGTAAACCACCGCCTCGCCGTCGGAGCCCAGACCGAAGGCGGCATGCGCGGCCTGCACCGCCCGATCCACCGACTCCTCGTCCACCACCACCAGATGCGGATCTCAGAAGTGGAGATCATGCCGATGTTCACGTCTGCTTTGGCCAGAGCGTTGAAGAATTCTGCCGTGACACCCGGATGGGAGCGCATCCCAACCCCGATCACGGACACCTTGCCGATCTGGTCGTCGTAGAGCAGTTCGGCGAAACCGATCCGACTCTGTTCGGCGGTCAGGGCGCCGATCGCCTTGCGGCCATCCGTCTTGGGCAGGGTGAACGAGATGTCCGTCGCTCCCTCGCTCCCACGCGAGACGTTCTGCACGATCATGTCGATGTTGATGTCGTGTCGCGCCACCACGTCGAAGAGTGCGGCAGCCTCGCCCGGTCGATCCGGGACACCGACGACAGTGATCTTCGCCTCGCCACGATCGTGGGCGACCCCTGAAATCAGTGCCTGCTCCATGGCATCTCCTTGTCTGTTGCTGATGTCCTTCACCCAGGTGCCGGCACGATCGGAGAACGAAGAGCGCACATGCACCGCAACGTTCTCCCGCCTGGCATACTCCACGCAGCGCAGGTGCAGGATCTTGGCGCCGCACGCTGCCATCTCCAACATCTCTTCGTAGCTGATCTCCGGAATCCTGCGGGCACTCTTCACGATCCGGGGATCGGCGGTGAAGACCCCGTCGACATCGGAGTAGATCTCGCAGAAGTCCGCACCCAGGGCACCCGCCAGCGCCACCGCGGTGGTGTCCGATGCTCCACGACCGAGAGTGGTGATGTCCTTCGTCGTCTGTGACACTCCCTGGAATCCGGCGACAATCACCACATCACCCTCGTCCAGCGCCTGAACGATCCTGCCGGGAGTGATGTCGATGATCCGGGCGTTGCCGTGCGCCGCGGTCGTGATCACTCCTGCCTGTGATCCCGTGTAGCTTCGAGCCGGGACACCGAGGTCCGCCAACGCCATCGCGAGCAGTGCTGCACTCTGGCGTTCGCCTGTGGTGAGCAACATGTCGAGTTCGCGGGGCGCGGGCTGGGGGCTGACGTCGAAGGCGAGATCCATCAATTCATCGGTGGTGTCCCCCATCGCTGAGATGACCACCACGATCTCGTTGCCCCGGCGCTGTGAGGCGACGATGCGTCGTGCGACCCGCTTGATGGATTCGGCGTCGGCGACGGAGGAGCCACCGAACTTCTGCACGATCCGACCCATCGCACCTCCCGGGCTCGTCGACGTCGGCGTGAAGCTCGCCGTGTGCGGACTTCGCGGTACAACTCTAGCCAACGCTTGAGCTCTTGGCCGCCGACGCCCCGACCTGAAGACGACTACCGGGTGGAGCCGGTGGCTGGGTAGCATGGTTGAGTGAACGACAATCCGATACGCATCGGTGATGCCGAGCGTGACACTGCGGTGTCAGCGCTGCAGGAGCATCACGCCGCCGGTCGGCTGACTCTGGACGAGTTCAACGATCGGTTGCAGAGTGCCCTTGGCGCCCGCACCGACGTTGACCTGGAGAGCCTGTTCGTTGATCTGCCGGAACCGCAGTACGTGGCGAGCAAGGCCTCCTCCCGGACCCCCGTGCCGTCCGCGCCCGCCAAGGTGACCGGTACGCTGACGAACAATTCGCTACCGCCGCTGCTGGTCACCCTGATGGTGTGGGCAACAATCATCACCGTCATCGTCGTCACTCGCGGTGCCTTCTGGTGGTTGATCTTCGTGGCTGGTGGTCTGACATCCGCCGTCTACAACGCCTTTTCCCCCGAGGAGACAACGAACCGCAAGGAGATCGACTCCGGCGAGCAGAAGTGACGATCCCTGTGCGAAGGTGAATCCTCGACAGGCTGCGGCCGGGCCGTCTCCGAGCGCGTAAGGTTGATAGATGGACACCGAACGTCGGGGATCGGGTCATCCAAAGACAGTGCGCTGGGGCATTGCCGGGCCGGGCCGGATCGCCGAGACATTTGCGCATGATCTTGCCCTCGTCGAGGGATCGGAGCTGGTCGCGGTCGGCTCCCGCAGCCAGCATCGCGCCACCCGGTTCGCCAGCAAGTTCGGCGCTGCCGACGCGCACGGATCGTACCGGGACCTGCTGGCCAACGATGCGGTGGACGTGGTCTACATCTCCACCCCACACCGCCAGCACAAGGCATTGGCGCTTGGCGCCATCGAGGCCGGAAAGGCAGTGCTGGTGGAGAAGTCCTTCACTGCGACCACCGAGGGTACCCAGCAGGTGATCGACGCAGCACGAACTGCCGGCGTGTTCTGCATGGAAGCGATGTGGACGCGTTTCCTGCCAGTGATGTACGACCTGCGCGAAGCGATCGCCGAAGGACATCTCGGCGAGGTGATGAGCGTCCAGGGTGACCTGTTCGCCTACCGTGAATACGACGAACAGGACCGCGTCTTCGACCCTGCCCTGGGTGGTGGGGCGACGCTGGATCTGGGTGTCTACGTGCTCAGCTTCGCGCAACACTTCATGGGTGAGCCCCGGTCGGTGGTCGCGAAGGGTGAGCTGTACCCCAATGGAGCGGATGCCACTGTCGCGATGCTGCTCGGATACGCCGACCAGCGCGTGGCGACGCTGGCCTGCTCTCTCCGCTCACCCGGCCCGGGGAGAATGGTGGTGATGGGCACCACAGGCTGGGCGGAGGTGATGCCACGCTTC
>JAGXHS010000075.1 GCA_024636075.1 Propionibacteriaceae bacterium | reverse complement strand
GGTGGATTTGCCGCTGCCGGTTCGCCCCACCACCAGGCACAGGTCACCGTCGGCGATCTGGAAGGACACGCGATCCAGTACGGGGGGATGGCCGGGGGCGTAGCGGATGGTGACGTCGTTGAAGTTGATCATGGCACCGGACGCGGAGCTGGGGTGATGATCACAGGGATGGCAAGCAGGATCGCTGCCAGCAGGAATACCGGATGCATCGCGGGCCATCCGAGGGTGTTGTAGCCGGTATTGAGAACCAACGGATGCCGCTCGGCCAACCACAGGGTCGCGAGCAGGGCAACCATCCCGGCGAACACGACGGCGTTCTCCATGGTTGCCCACCGATCGGGCCGATAGCGAGTGACCAGATGTCGTCGTCCCGACAGCAGCAGGGCCACGATCGTGATGAGGATCCCGATCACGACACCGATCACGCCCATCTGGGTGGCCGACAACACACCGATGACGGGGAAGGGACCGATCGGGAAGGGAGGCACCTTGTCGAAGCCGCCCAATAGCAGGAAGATCCCGACGGCCAGGGTGCTCATTGCCACCAACAGCGCCGTTGACGTGCCGGGCTGTGGTGGTCGGCGGTGGCCGAATCCTCTGGATTCCATGCCAGCGGCGAGTTCGATCGAGCGTTCCACGGCATCGGCGATGACCGGGACGGCGATCGCGCCGATCGCCCTCAGCCCGCTGCTGGCACCCCCACGCAGCCGTCGTGCTCGCCGTACCCGCTGCGCCGACTCGACCAATTGAGGGATCATCGCCAACGCAATCACCACCGCCACTGACACCTCGTGCAGAGCTGGCGGAACTGATTTGAGGGCTCGACGCGGATTGGCCAGTGCGTTCGCCGCCCCGACGCAGAGCAGCAGCACTGCCAGCCGACCCGCGTCGGTGAAGGTGAAGTACAGCGCCTCGGCCGTCACCGGTCCACCCAACCGGATGCCGGCAGCCCAGCGCGGCAAGGCGATCTCCGGCAGCGTGAACAGCACATGACCCTCCCGCAAACCTCCGACCAGAAGTTGGAAGAAGAGCCGGATGCCCAACACCGCACCGGCCAGGACGAAATACGCCGCCACGGATCTGGCCCAGGGGTCATTGCTGCGGCGAAGCAGCACCACGGCGAGCACGGCTGCTGCCACCAGAGCCAACAACAAGGGGTTGCGCCCAACACTGGCCACACCCGCAGCCAGTAGGGCCCACGCCCACCACGCCAAGGGGTGCACGGTGCGTCGGGCCCCACCGCCGGCGGTCAGCGCCCTTGGCTGCGGCGGTTGGACGGGGGCTACCAGTCGGGTCACGGCTCGGTCTCGCTAGCGAACGGTTCGTCGGCGCCGCAGCACGACGGCGACCGCAACTCCGCCCGCCACGAGCACACCCATCACGATGAGCGAGGCCCACGGTGTCGGGGCCACGGTGTTGGCGGATGTCGGTTCGCTGGACACCTGGCTGGACCTCCGATCGTTGTCGCTGTTCTCGGCGGCTGAACCGCTGCTGGCCGAGCTCGCCGTCGGGTTCCGGGTGGCAGCCGATGCCGGAAGTGCTGACTGGGCAGGGGGCCGCACGCTCGGCGGAGCCGTGTTGGAGTAGTTCCACGCCTCGACCGAGCCGGCACTGGGTGTGCGGGAAACAGCGCCGCGGGTGGAGTACACCCAGGACGAGCCATTCCACAACCAGTACGACCAGTACGGCATCGGCTGCTCGGGGCAATCGCTGGGATGTCCACCGATGCGGCAGATCAGCCCCGATGAGTTGAAATCGACCGAGGTGAGACTCTCCAGTATCCGCAAACCGTTTCCACCGGCAGGGGAGCAGCCGCCACCCACCGTCGAACCGAACTTCTGGATGTAGACGTAGACGCCGCCTTCCGCCTGACACGCGGCAGCGGAATCTGGAGAGAGTCGGACATCAGCCGTGGCGGGGGTCGCCGACACCAGCCCGCTGACACCGAGGAACAGCATCACCGACAGCAGGACGCGGGCCACTGACAGCGGCAGGCGGGACGCCGACCGCAGCGGGCGGCCCACCTGCTGCGGGGCAGTTGCCTGCAAATCCCGGCTCATCGACGGCTACGGCGACGCCAGAGGATCGCCGAGATCAGGAAGGCTCCAGCGCCGATCGGTAGCAGTAGCCACAGCCATGAGGTCTGATCGTCGGGAACCAAGGAAGCCGTGTCGTAACTGCTGCCGGTGAGCATCAGCATTCCCCCAGCGGTGGCCAACACGTCAGGTTCGGTGCCGCCCAGCTCAGCTGGCAGGCCGCCGCCTGCCAGCTGCTGCTGGGCGATCAGCCAGGCCTCGGTGCCGGACACGTCGACACCGGCTTCGCGTTGGGCCACGCCCGCAGTGCCAGCGGTGTTGACGGGGGAGTAGGTCGGCCAGAAGTCACCGGTCTTGGTCTGCTTGAGGTAGGCCAACGCGTTGTCCTTGGCTTCGGTGGTGCCCTGGTGGTCCCCGACCTGCATCAGGGCCTGGGCCGCGACACCGGTGGTGTCGATGTCGACGAACTCATCCTTGTCGTTGGTGAAGTAGAAGCCACCCTTGTCCTTGCCATCGGCGTACTGCATGGTGAGCAGCTTCTGCACGATCTCGTCCGGGACCGCCTCGCCAGTGCGGCTGATCGCGAGGATCACCAGCGCCTGAGCGAACGGATCCCCGAAGTCGCCGGCATTGCTGGCGGTCTGGTCCATCAGCTTGCGGATCAGGTCGACGCCACCGTAGTTCTTCGGGTCGTCGCCCATGGTCGATGCGGCGATGGCGATCTTGGCCATCGTTCCACTGCTGGTCTCCGAGGCGGCCTGGGTCTTCAACCACTCGTTGATGGCGGTGGCGGCAGCGGCGTTGCTCTGCGAATCGGCGATGCCGATCAGCCCGTCGGCGGTCAGGCCGGTGTCCGCGGTGCCGCTGAAGGTGCTGTTCAGATGGTTGCCGTCCACCAACTGGCTGACCAGGTAGTCGGCAGCGGCCTTTGACTGTGACGCATTGTCCAGCTGCGGGAAGCCACCGGGAGCCGCGACGGCGGTGGTTGCGGTGAGGGCGCCGGTGACGGGGGCAAGCGCCATCCCGGCGGCGATCACGATCGCCAGAATGTTCTTTCGGATGGACATGTGGAGTCCTTTCACGTCCGCAGCATGGAACGTGAATCCCACCTCGACCGCGGACCTCGACGGTGTCATGAAGCACAACTCCGCGGGGCATTCCGACTTGTCGAACTGACCAATGCACGGTCAGCCCAGTTCACGGTTGCGGGTCAGTTCCGGAGTTGCACCGGATTCCCCCGCGCGAAGCTACGGGTTCAATGTATCCCACCGGTCTCAGGTTCGGGCGGGGGAGCTGAGCGTTGAACGCGAAGGATGCGAAACCCCTTGGCCGAGGACAGTTTCTCGGTCGGCCAGCCCTCGTCGGTCAACCAGTTGGCGAGTGAGTCCGATCCGAGGTTGCGTCCAACCACCATCCGGGCCTCGCCCCCCGGATTGAGGCGATCGAACCACCGCAGCAGCAGCTGGTGCAGGGCACGCTTGCCGATCCGAATCGGAGGGTTGCTCCAGATCTGGTCGTAGCGAACTTCGGGTGCCACCTCGTCGGGCAACATCGGGCGCACCCTGTCTGCCGCACCGATGGCTGCCGCATTGACGGCCGTGAGTTCGAGGGCTCGGGGGTTCACATCGACAGCGTCGATGAGCGAAGTGGGACCTTCCGCTGCAAGGGCGATGGCGATCGGACCGAAACCGCACCCCAGATCGAGCAGTCTGGATCCGTCGGGTGGCGGATCGCTGTGCCGAAACAGCACGGAGGTCCCGAGATCCAATCGATGGGCGGAGAACACGCCACCCGAAGAAGTGAACTGGTACTCACGTCCCCAGATCCTGGCTCGAATCTGATGACGCCGGTCCACTCCGGTGGGCGTTTCGAAGTAGTGGCTCATTCGTTCCCCGTCCCGGGTGTGGTGCTCTCGCGCTTCGAGCGGGCTTCGGCGGCGCGGCGTGCCAAGTGGTCTTCATCCGGATAGCCGACCTCCTCCAGGGTCAAGCCCTTGGCCGGCATCACGAGCACTTCATTGTGCCGCAGTTCAGCGGTCATCACCTGGTGGAACCAGTTGTCATCGCGTCGGCCAGCGCCGACGGCAACCAGGGCCCCCATCACGGAACGCACCATCGAATGGCAGAAGGCGTCGGCGACGAGGGTGCATTCGATCGTGCCCGGCAGGTCCTCAGCACGCTCAGCGTGCAGTTGCAACAGGGTGCGGATGGTGGTCGCACCTGACCGCGGCTTGCAGAAGGGCGCAAAGTCGCGCAGCCCCAGCAGCTGGTTGCCGGCCGCGTTGAAATGTCCGAGATCGAGTTCCTCGGGGATCAGGGTCACCATGTGGCGGAACAGTGGATCAGGTGTCGACGCCGAGTCCCACAGTCGGTACACGTAGCGTCGCCAGATCGCCGAGAACCGGGCGTCGAAGCCGTCCGGAGCGGGGGTGAGGGCATGCACCACAATCGCGTCGCTGAGCACCCGCCGCAGCCTCCGCAGCAGCGCGGTGCTGTCCACGCCCACCGGAAGGTCGACGTGCGCCACCTGCGCCCGGGCGTGCACGCCGGCATCGGTGCGACCAGCCACGACCAATCGGACCGGCTCGTCGAGCCGCAGCACCCTGGACAACCAGTGTTCGAGCTCGCCCTGCACGGTTCTCCGGTCGGGCTGGACGGCCCACCCGGAGAAGTTCGTGCCGTCATAGCCGAGATCCAATCGCCAGCGCCGATGCGTGGTGCCCATCAGTCCCGCCTCCGATAGCGGAGGTCCCACACCTGACGACCGGCAGCAAGGCCACGACGCTCGTACTTGGTGACGGGCCGGTCGGCGTCTCGCGGAGCCCAGCCACCTTCGTCAAGGTACTCATTGACCAGCGACTGGTTGCCGTCCAGCGATACACGCATCCATTCGCCGTATTCCTGCCAGTCGGTCGCCAACCGCAGCAGGCCGCCCGGCGCCAACCGGGAGGCAATCAGCTCTCCAGCCGCGGGGGTGATCAGCCGACGCTTGTGGTGGCGAGACTTGTGCCACGGATCGGCGAACAGCACCCACAGCTCCTGCACCGTGGAGGGGCCGAACAGCTGGCTCAGGCCCTCCATGCCGTCGGCGACGACCAAGCGGATGTTGTGCACCTCCTGGCGGGACATCTTCGCCAGGGTGCCCGCGACGGCCGGTCGGTAGACCTCGAAGGCCACCACGTTGCACTCCGGCAGCTGCGCGGCCATCGGCACCAGCGATTCACCATTGCCGGAGCCGATCTCCACGATGAGAGGTGCGGATCGGCCGAATTCGTCGTCCCAAACGACGGATGCTCCGGCGGCGATGGACGTGTCTCGATGACCCTTCGGGACATCGATGACCAGACCATCGTGGCAGCGATCCCAAGCCTTCTGCTGGCTCGAGTTCATCCGGGAGCTGCGGCGCGCGTAGGAGACAACGTCGCGCCGTGGCTGTTCTGACACGGGCACCACCCTAGTGCGCGCCCTTGCAGTGGTCTGCGGATGGCTCAGCTGAGGTACTCACCGGCCTGACCGGGCGGCAGCAGGTCGTACCCGTGGAATTCCCGGGTGAACTCGCCCGATCCGTGGGCGATCCCCCGCAGGTCGATGGCGTAGCGGGACAGTTCACTCTGCGGAACCAGGGCGCTGACTATGACGTGGTGCTCGGCGTCGGCGTCGGTGCCGGTCACCTGACCGCGACGGTTCGACAGATCGGTCATCACCTGGCCCAGGTACTCCTCGCCGACCGTGACCACCACCCTGTCCAGGGGCTCCAGCAGCGCAACTGTCTTCTCGTCGGCGGCGTCCTTGATGGCATGTGCACCAGCCATTTGGAAGGCCATGTCGGAGGAATCGACCGAGTGTGACTTGCCGTCGTACAGCGTGACCTTGATGTCGATCATCGGGTATCCCGTGATGGTGCCTTTCTCCAGTTGGTTGCGAATGCCCTTTTCCACCGACGGGATGAACTGGCGGGGTACGGCGCCGCCCACCACCTTGTCGAAGAACTCAAAGCCTGATCCGCGCTCGCCGGGTTCGATCTTCAGGTCACAGACGGCGTACTGACCATGGCCACCGGACTGCTTGACGTGTCGTCCGTGGGCGGTGACCGGCGCGATGAAGGTCTCCCGCAGGGCAACCTTCACCGTTTCCGAGGTCACCCTGACGCCATAGCGTTCGTTCAGCCGGTTCAGCAGCAGGTCCGTGTGTGCCTGGCCCATCGTCCACAGGATCAGCTGATCCGTGTCTTTCGGTCGGTCCAGTCGAACGGTGGTGTCCTCGACCACCAACCGGTTCAGGGTCGAGGCGAGCTTGTCCTCGTCATCACGGGTGGCTGCCCTCACCGCCATCGGCAACAAGGGTTCGGGCAAAGTCCACGGCTCGATCAGCAGCGGCTCGTCCTTGCTGGACAGGGTGTCGGAGGTTTCGGCGTGCGCCAGTTTTGCCACGAACACGATGTCACCGGCGATGGCCTTGTCCCGGGGTGCCAGGTCCAGGCCCTGCATCGCACTCATCAGGCCCACCTTCTCGTCAACGTCGTGGTCGGGATGATGGCTGTCCTCATGGCCAGTGAACAGTTCGCGATGCCCGGAGACGTGCACGATGTCGTCCTGCCGCAGGGTCCCGCAGAACACCCGCACCATGGACAACCGCCCGGCGTACTGGTCTGATGTGGTGCGCACCACTTCGGCCAACAGTGCGCCCGACTGGTCACCGATGAAGTCGTCGACCGGGTCGCCCTCGGGGGTGCTCACCAGCGGCATCGAACGGACGTCTGGTGTCGGGAAGCCACGTTCGATGATGCCCAGGAGTTCCTGGGTACCTGCGCCATTGGTGGTGAGGACCGGGATGACCGGGAAGAAGTTGCCCTGCGACACGGCAGTGAGGAAGTCGGCGACAACTTCCTCGGTCGCCAGTTCATCGCCTTCCAGATAGCGCTCCATCAGGTCGTCATCATCGGATTCCGTGATGATGCCCTCTACGTAGGGTGCGCGGAAGGCATCGATGTCGGCGTTCTCGTCGTCGTTGGCGAGCCGGGCCACCCGCGAGCCGGAAGAGTAGTCGTGCACCCGACGACTGACCAGGCTCATGTTGCCGGTCACTTCACCTGAGTCGTTGCGCAACGGCAGGTAAGCGGGCAGCACGCCCTCGCCGAAATGCTCCTGACATGTGGCGAGGGTCGCTTGGTAGTCGCTGGTCTCGGTGTCCAGCTTTGTCACCACGATGGCGCGGGGCATGCCCACGGCCTGGCACTCGTGCCACAGGTTGGCGGTGGTGTTGTCGATGCCGTCAGTGGCTGACACAGCGAACACGGCGGCGTCCGCAGCGCGCAGACCGGCCCGCAACTCACCCACGTAGTCCGGATGGCCGGGCGCATCCAGCAGGTTCAATCGCAACTTGCCCGCCGGAATCGCTGCCAGGGTCAGCGCGGCCGCACGCTCCGGATCATCCCGTTCGCCGCGATATCCGGGGATCGCTGTCTTCAGCAGGTTCTCGAACAGTGTGGTCTTGCCGGACCCGCTGGAACCGACCAGAACCACATTGCGCAAATCTGCGGGGGTGGTGGGTGTGGTGACACGAATGCTCGCCTTCGAACTCATGGCCTCAAGACTGCCACGAATGCTCGCCTTCGAACTGATGGCCCCCAGACTTCTCCGAACTGGCCGGGCTGGCAAGCTGATGGTCGTGTGGCGTTGGTCACGTCGACGCCACCTCTTCACTCGACAGGGTGTTCAGTCGAGAGCCAAGTGATCCACCTCGTCGTGAACGATCTGCAGGACCATGGGATCGACCAGAGGGAGGAAATGGCCGACGCGATCGAGATCGACGAGCCGGGCCCCCGGTGGCCGGGAACCCTGCGGGATCATCTCGTCGAACGAGGAAGTGATCGACGTGATCCGGGCATTGACTGACCGCTCCGACGCGAGCTGCGAGATCACCGCGCCGTCACCATGGAACATGCCCAGGGGAGTGCCTGCCAACCAGCGCAGCGACAGCGAAGAGCCGTCGAAGGGGGTGTTGATGGCGACCAGGCCGATCACCCGGGTCGCCGTCCGTGGATCCAGCAGCAGTTGCTTGCCGATCAAACCGCCCTTGCTGTGCGCAACCAGCACCGCGCCCTGCAGATCCTGCGCCTCGAGGTGCTGACGCACTCGCGCGGCAGAATGCGCCAGATCGGCACCATTCCACCCCAGGGCTTGCACCGGATGAACGGCATGGCCGGCGTCATGCAACGATCGGGCCAACGGTTCCAGATATCGCCAGGTCTCTCAGATGCCCGGGATCAACACCACCGGTGCGGCGGGCCCCCTCTCGTGCTGTGTGACCGGGTGGGTGAAGCCATCGGCCTGCACCCTGGACATGAGCGCCCGAACCTGCTGGGTGGTCGCGTGGCCCCAGTCCCGGACGATCGTAGGGGCTGCCCCCAGGGCTCGAGTGACAGGGAAGACTCGAGTGAGGGAGGGCCATCGGGTCGAGCTCACACGTGCCCACCCAGCCGATTGACCGCCAACACCGCCAGCGAGCGGGCCACCTCGATGGTTTGGCGAATGCTCACCATTTCACGGGGTCCATGGGCCACCCGCACGTCACCCGGCCCGTACTGCAGGGTGGGGATGTCACCGATCGTTCGGTACAGCCTCAGATCAGAACCGTAGGGCGCGGCGCCGGTTGACGGTCGATGCCCATGCACCGCGCTGATCGCATCCGATACTTCGCCGATCAGCGGATGATCGTTTTCCAGCTGTCCGGAGGCGAACTGTCCACCCGTCCAGTTCACCTGTGGACGATGATCGTTCAACCACGGATCGCGGCTGGCAGCATCGGCGATGGCCCGCTCGAAGGCTGTCCGGGCATCCGCGACGTCCTCGCCGAGAATGACGCCCATCCGGCCCTCGGCGGTCAGCAGGTCGGGCACCGAACTGGCCCAGTCCCCTGCCTGCACCCGACCCACGGAGATGCCGTAGGGAAGCGTGAATTCCGCGAACAACGGGTCGGGGTGGGCGTTGCGTTCCTTCTCCAGTGCCAGAATCGCGGCGTAGAGCGGCAGGAACGCCTCGATGGCCGACACGCCGAAGTTGCGGGTGCTGCCGTGCGCCGCCTGGCCGGGCACCGTCAGCGTGAAGGTGAGGGCGCCGGCATTCGCCACCAGGAGCTCGCCGCGGGTGGGTTCGGTGATCACGGCAGCCTCGCCGGTGTGTCCACGCTTCAGGGTTGCGTAGGCACCCAGACCGCCATCCTCCTCACTGACCACCTGATGGATGGCGAAGGTGCGTTCCAACGTAAACCCGGAGTGGCCGAGGGCACGTACCACAGCCATGTTGGCGGCGAT
>JAGXHS010000074.1 GCA_024636075.1 Propionibacteriaceae bacterium | reverse complement strand
TGTGTATAAGAGACAGCTCAGACACCAGGTGGCTGTGCGCTGCGCTCAATGGCTCGACCTCCATCCCCGCAGCGTGCTCCATCCCCCCAGCGTGCGGGCTGGCACGCTGAAACCATTGTGGACACGCCGGGGGTTGGTCAGCTGGGCAAGACCTGACGACCCCGAAGGGCCCGGATTTGAGGCTCGTGAAAAGCTGGGTCGCACAGTCGGCGCACATCCAGCCCGGAAGGACACCTGATGGCAGTTTCTCTAGACGATCTCACCACCGGGGGAACCATTCGACGGATGACCCGCTGGACCGAACCGGTGATGCACCGCCAGACCCGACCAGTGACCGCCTTCGACGAAGAACTGCACACCCTGATCCGGGACATGTTCGCGACGATGGAGGTGGCCGAAGGGGTCGGCTTGGCATCGACCCAGGTCGGTGTCGACCTGGCGGTCTTCATTTACGAGTGCCCCGACGAGGACTTCAAGATCCACAAAGGCGTCGTCTGCAACCCGGAAGTCGAACTGCCCACCGGCAAACAACGCCAGCTCCACGCCGCCGACGAAGGATGCCTCTCCTGGCCCGGCGCCTACCAGTTGCTGTCCCGGCCGGATCGTGCGGTGTGTCGTGGTGTCGACGCCAACGGCGATCCAGTCGAGATCGTGGGGACGGGTCTGCTGGCTCGATGCCTGCAGCACGAGACCGACCATCTCAAGGGCATCGTCTTCGGCGACCGGTTGTCCAGTCGTGCCCGGCGCCAGCTGGACGAGCGACACGAGGAACTACGACACCTCTACCCGGATGACTGGCCGTTGTCCCCCAAGGCGTAGCAGGCAACTGCCGCAGCGGAAGCGACATTGAGCGAATCGATACCGTGGCCCATCGGAATCCGAACCACCGCATCAGCACCAGCCAGCCAGGTCTCGGACAAACCCGCCCCTTCTGTGCCCAGCAACAGGGCGATCCGTTGGTCCGGGGCAATCGAGGCGGCGTAGTCAGCCACGCTCACCGAATCGTCTCGCAACGCCATCGCCACCACCTGGAACCCCGCAGTCCGAAGTGCCTGGGGAGCGGTGGCCCACTCCTCCAGCCGTGCCCACGGCAGCGAGAAGACAGCCCCCATCGACGTCTTGATCGAGCGTCGGTAGAGCGGATCGGCCGAGCGCGGCGACAGCATCACACCATTCCAGCCGAGCCCTGCTGCCGAGCGGATGATCGCCCCCAGATTGGCGTGATCAACAATGTCCTCCAGCACAACGATCCGGCGCCCACGCATCACGTTCTCAGGGTCCAGACCCATCGGCCGGTGCACCGAGGCCAAGGCCCCACGATGCACATGGAAGCCGGTGATCCGCTCGGCCAGTTCCTCGGTGACGACATACACCGGTGCTTCGGCGTCGGCCAACAAGTCCGCCAACGGTTCCAACCAGCGCTCGGCCAACAGACAGGACCGCAACCTGCAGCCAGTCTCCACTGCTCGCCGAATCACCTTGTCGCCTTCGGCGATGAACAGACCCCCGGCCGCCTCCAGGGAGGTGCGCAACTGCACGTCCCGCAATGAGACGTAGTCGGCGACCCGCGGATCCGTCGGATCGTCGATCAGCATCAATCGGGGCACCGGGCGATCTTAGCTGGATGCCCAGTACAGTTGGCGCCCATGAGCCCGGACACGACAGCAGTCCGCGGTGTCTGGTGGCGCCGGATTCGGATCGATCGGTTCCTGTTGGCCATCATCACTGCGGCCCTGATCGCCTCGATCCTCCCGGCCCGGGGTGCCGCGGTGCCGTTCTTCGACTCGTTGACCACAATCATGATCGCGGTGTTGTTCTTCCTGTACGGCACCAGGCTTGAGCCACGCGAGGCCCTCGCCGGGCTGAAGCACTGGAGACTGCATGCAGTGATCCTCTCCTTCACCTTCGTGGTCTTTCCGCTGATCGGGCTGTCCCTGAGGCTGCTGGCGCCCCAGCTGATCCCCCAACAGCTTTACCTGGGGTTGCTCTACCTGACCTTGGTACCTTCCACCGTGCAGAGCTCGATCAACTTCACCAGCATCGCCCGCGGCAATGTTGCCGGGGCCATCGTCAGCGCGTCCTTCTCAAACCTGATCGGTGTGCTGGTCACACCGCTGTTGGTTCTGGGACTGATGAGCACCACCTCCGGACTGCGGATCGATCCGGGATCGATCTGGAACATCGTTGCCCAGATCCTGCTGCCGTTCATCGCGGGCCAGTTGTCGCGACGCTGGACCGCCCACTTCGTGGCGGCCCACAAGAAGGCCGGAAAACTGGTCGACCACGGCGTGATCGTACTGGTGGTGTACGCGGCCTTCTCGGCCGGGATGCGGGAGGGTATCTGGGGCATGGTCACCGGCGGTGAGCTGGTGATCACCGTAGCGGTGTGTGCGGTGATGTTGACCCTGATGCTCTCGCTCAGCTGGTCAGTGGCCGGATGGCTGGGATTCAGCCGAGAGGATCGGATCGCCATCCAGTTCTGCGGCACCAAGAAGAGCCTCGCCACTGGCCTGCCGATGGCCACCGTGCTGTTCGCGTCGATGCCGGTGGGGCTGATCGTGCTTCCCCTGATGATCTTCCACCAGGCACAGTTGATGGTGTGCGGCGCCCTGGCTGGTCGTTACGCCCGCAAGAGCGCCGACTGATCACTTCTGCGGCGGCTGCCACTCGGTGGGATATTGCTGGGCGCTGCGTGGCTTGTGCAGGCTCGGGTCGGGCATCGCCGGCGCCTGGAAGTGCTGGCCAGCAGACTCGTCCGTGCCACCCTCAACGGAGTCGTCGTCGACGGCACCGGAGATTTCGGGGTTTGGCTTGTTGCCCTGCACCGACGAGCGGCGGGTGCGGCCCGGCAGCGGCTGGGACAACTCCTCCGCCTGCTTGATCACCTGCTGAACGGTGGCGTCCGAGTCGGCCTTCTCCTGTTCCTTCTGCACCTCGATCTCGGCCATCACGTCGATCTTGGGCGGCGCCTGGAACGTCGACTTGTCCACCTGCGGGTACTTGGCAGAACCCTCGCCGTCGTCACCACCCAGTGACCCGCCGGCAACCTGGCCGAGTCCCTTGAGCGCGTCGTTGAGCTCACTCGGGACCACCCAGACCTTGTTGGCGCTGCCCTGGGCAAGCGCCGGCAACATCTGCATGTACTGGTACGCCAACAGCGACTGGTCCGGTTGCCCGGCATGGATGGCACTGAACACCGTCGTGATGGCTTGGGCTTCACCTTCAGCCCGCAGCATCTGCGCCTGGCGCTCGGCCTGGGCACGTAGCACCTGGGCCTCACGGTCACCCTGGGCACGCAGAATCGCCGATTCGCGTTCTCCGCCTGCGGACAGGATGGCCGACTGGCGCTGGCCTTCGGCGTTCAGGATGGCGGCGCGCTTGTCGCGCTCAGCCCGCGCGCCCTTCTCCATCGCGTCGCGGATCGTGGGGGGCGGTTCGATCGCCCGTAGCTCGACACGATTCACCTTGATGCCCCACTTGCCGGTGGCTTCGTCGAGGACGGTGCGCAGTTTCTGGTTGATCTCCTCGCGGCTGGTCAGGGCCGCCTCCAGATCCATGCCGCCGATGATGTTGCGCAAGGTGGTCATCGTCAACTGCTCGATGGCACCCCGGTAGTCCTGTGCCTCGTAGGCTGCGCGCACCGGATCAACGATCTGGAAGTAGATCACCGAATCGATGCTGACCAGCAGGTTGTCCTCCGTGATGACTCCCTGCGGCGGGAAGGGTTGCACCTCTTCGCGCATGTCCAGGGTGTATCGCACCCGGTCCACGAGGGGCACCACCAGGTGAGGTCCCGGTTCCAGGGTTCGACGGAACTTTCCCAGCCGCTCGACCACTCGGACACGTTGTTGGTGCACGATGACGACGGCCTGTGTCAGACCGATGATCACAGCAAATAGAAGTACAGCGAGAACAACCAGTTCGGGCATTGCAGATACTCCTTTGATCGATTCATTGCCCCCGGCAGAGAGCTATTCCTTGGTCGGACGCATCCATGGGAGTTCGCGCTCCATCGGGTACACCACCAAGGTGGTGCCGTCGACCTCGTACACCTCGACCTGCTCACCGGGCTGCGCCGACATCGATGAGTCCAGCGTACGTGCCGTCCACACCTCGCCATTGACCTTGACCTCCCCGGCGCGATCGGTGATCGGGGCCAGGGCAACACCCTGGCTGCCGACCAGCTTGCCGATGCTCGACCGGTAACCGGGAGCATCGCGGACCTTGTTCAACAGCATCGGGCGCAGCAGCAGCAACATCGCCACCGACACGGAGATCGCGACCAGGATCTGCACCGCCAACATTCCCGGCAGCACCACAGCAGTCAAGGCGCCGGCCAAGGCGCCACCGGCAAGCATCAGCAGGGTCAGATCCAGAGTGAGCATTTCTGCGCTGCCCAAGAGCAGCGCCAGCACCAGCCACGCTGACCACAGATTGTCACCCAACCAATCGTTGAGGTTCATGCATTTTCCGCCCTTCAGTCTGCTCCGCGCTTGCCGCGACGGGCTCGGGCCGTCCACCGTCCGTCGCTCTTCGTCACAACCAAGGAGAGATCGAAGGCCTCGCTCAGCACCTGATCAGTGAGTACCTCGTTGATCGGCCCTGCTTTCAGAATACGTCCACCTGACAGCACCATGGCGTGCGTGATGCCGTCAGGAATCTCCTCGACGTGGTGGGTGACGAGCACGGTGGCGGGAGCGTCCGGGTCCTGGCACAGTTCCGACAGGCTCGCCACCAGAGCTTCGCGCCCGGCGAGGTCGAGACCTGCGGCCGGCTCGTCCAGCAGCAACAACTCCGGATCGGTCATCATGGACCGGGCGATCTGGACCCGTTTGCGTTCCCCTTCGCTGAGGGTGCCGAAAGTGCGGTCGACCAGATGGTCGATCCGCAGCTGTTGCATCAGTTCCTGGGCACGCTGATGATCCATCGGGTCGTACTCCTCCCGCCACCGCCCCACCACGGCGTAGGACGCGGACACCACGACGTTGGCGACACTCTCCCCGCGAGGAATTCTCTCGGCGAGAATGGCAGAGCTGACACCTATCCGGGGACGCAGCTCGAACACGTCGACGGCGCCGATCACCTCGTCCAGCAATCCGACCATGCCGGTGCTGGGATGCAGGTTGGCCGACAGCACGGAAAGCAGCGTCGTCTTTCCGGCCCCGTTGGGACCGATGATCACCCACCGCTCGCTGTCGTCGACTTGCCAGGTGATGTCGTCGAGCAAAATGGCATCACCGCGCCGCACCCCCACTTCCACCAGATCCACCACAGCCACCATGCCTGCAAACCTACCAACAGCCGATCCGAGCGATCTCACGGCTCACCGGCAAGTCCCGCACGCCGGGTAGCCTGCAGGAATGCTTGCCGGAATCAGCATGGTTCGCGCTCTCAACGATCTGGCCTCCGGGACCCCGGCGCCGCTCGTGGAAGAGTCGTTGAACCGGGTGGCTGTCGCTCATCATTTCATCGATACCGAGGACATTGTGGGGCTCGGTGCCCCGGTGGGCCATCCGTTGCGCGTGGCACTGCATCGCTTCGCCGGACCTGGCCGGTGGGCGCTGCTGTTGCCCCGCCCCGGCCATCCGGCCGGGATGCGTGGGCCGGTGGCGCTGAACGCTGCCGCGCTGAACGCCGGACAGGTCGTGATCCGTCACGATGGTGGATTGGCCTTGGTCCCGACCTCGGTGGGACCGGCCATCCAGTGGACGATCCACGACGCCAGGGCTCCCGAATTGCCGTCGAACACGGCTGAAGCCAATCGGGTCTGGTCAGAGCTGGTGGCACGGCTGGAAGCTGAACTGCACGGCCTCGGGAGAATCACGGCAGGCCGACCGCTCGAGGCCGACACTCCGGTGCTGGGACGCTGCTACCCGCCTCAGGCCCAACGCCTGTTGGATCGGGCGTGGCCGGTGTTCGAGGCCCTCCGCGCAGCCGGTGGCGGCGCACACCCCGAGCCGCTCAGCTCGCACGGGGCACTCGCACAGGAACGGGCGTTGCTGGAGTTGGAGCGAGCAGCCGCCAGCGCCGTGCAGTCAGCGCTGGCGTGGCCGCTGGTTGAGCACGTGGGGCCGTGACCACGATGGATCAGGCGCCGGTGGCGTGCAACCCCCCGTCGACGTGCACCATCTCACCGGTGGTTGCGCTGAAGAAGTCGCTGAGCAGGGCGACAACTGCCTTGGCCGTCGGCGTCGGATCGGTCGGGTCCCAACTGATCGGAGCCCGATCCCCCCACACATTGTTGAACGTCTCGGCACCCGGAATCGCCTTCTTCGCCAAGGTCTCCAGCGGTCCGGCAGCAACAAGGTTGCAGCGGACACCTTCGGCGCCGAGATAGCGGGCCAGGTAGCGGCTGGTCGACTCCAGCGCTGCCTTCGCGACACCCATCCAGTCGTAGGTCGGCCAGGAGAAACGCCCATCGAAGGTGAGCCCTACCACCGAAACGGAGTCGGAGAACAGTGGCTTGCAGGCCATCGTCAGACTGGCCAACGAGAACGCCGACACTTGCAGCTCCTGGGCGACGTCTGCCCACGGTGTGGTCAGGAACCCGCCGCCGAGTGCCGTCTCCGGGTTGGCGAAGGCAATGGAGTGCACAACCCCGTCCAGGTGGTCGACGTGTTCGCGCAGTTTGTCCGGTAGTGCGGCCAGATCATCGGCGTTGGTGACGTCGAGCTCAATCACCGCCGGCACCGGGTCAAGTTTCTGCACCACCCTGCGGGTGAGGGCCATCGCCCGACCGAAATTGGAGACCACCACGGTGGCTCCCTCCGCCTGCGCGATACGAGCGACTTCGTAGCCGATGGAGGTGTTCATGGTGACACCGGCCACCAAAATGGTCTTGCCCTCAAGGATGCCCATCAGTGTGTGTCCTGTTCGTCTGAGTCTGGAGTGTTGTGGATGGCTCTGGTCAGTGCCCCATGCCGAGGCCGCCGTCGACGGGGATGACTGCTCCGGTGATGTACCCAGCGGACTCCGAGGCGAGAAAGGCCACACTGGCGGCGACGTCGTCGATGGAGCCGAGGCGCCCCACCGGGATCCGGGCGATGTAGTCCGCGATGGTGTCTTCGGGCAGTTCTGCGGTCATGTCGGTCTCGATGAAGCCGGGGGCAACGACATTGCAGGTGATGCCGCGACCGCCCAGTTCACGGGCGACGCTGCGGGCCAACCCAACCAGGCCAGCCTTCGATGCCGCGTAGTTGACCTGCCCGGGCGAACCGAGCAGGCCGACGACTGAACTGATCAGGATCATCCGTCCGAAACGTTGTCGCATCATTTGGCGGCTGGCGCGCTTCACCACGCGAAAAGTGCCGGTCAGGTTGGTGTCGATCACGGTGTCCCACTGTTCCTCGGACATCCGCATCAGCAGTGTGTCAGCGGTCACGCCTGCGTTGGCGACGAGGACCTCGACCGGGCCCAACTCCTTCTCCACCGTACTGAAGGCCTGATCCACGTCCTCGGCACTGGTGATGTCGCACTTCACGCCGAGCACGCCTTCGCCCACGTCGCCACTGCGATACGTGGCGGCCACCTGGTGTCCCTGGGCCACGAGCGCGCTTGCGATCGCCCGCCCAATTCCCCTGGACCCACCGGTCACCAATGCTGTTCTCTGTTGCGTCACACCCAAGAACCTACCCAAATTTGGTCCTGCTTGGCGCCAGATCCGCCGCGTACAGTTGGTGCATGACGAGCGAGCGTGCCGATCGCGACGCCCGAGAGGGTGCACCGGTGGTCATCACCTCCGCTGCGATCAGCCACAGCCGTGATCTGGAGATGCGCCAGCGACGCTACCTGTGGACGATGCTGATCCGCTCGCTCTGCTTCGTCGGACTGGTCATCACGCCCAGCCCGTGGCGGTGGGCCTTTCTGGCCGGAGCCGGGCTGCTGCCGGCGATCGCCGTGGTGTTGGGAAACGCCGGGGATCGTCGGAGCAAGGACACCAACGATGTCGAGCCGGTCGAGGAACGTCTCCAATTGACCGACCACGTCACCATCAGGGGGGACCTGGAAGGTGAGTAGGCTCGCCGGGTGAGCAGCATGGTGAAACGGTGGGTGGCCCTGGCCCTCTTCGTCGCAATACTCGTCACAGTCTTCATCCGGCTGGGCGAGTGGCAGTTGCACCGGTTGGACGCCCGCAAGCAGAGCAACGCCAGGATCGAGGCCTACCGGAATCAGCCGGTTCGCCCCTACAGCGAAGTGTTCGGCGCCACCATCACAGAGGAGATGCAGTGGCAACGGGTGACGGTGAGCGGCCAATACCTCGCCGGCGACCAGTTCCAGGCTCGCTACCGCAATCAGGGTGACCTTCCGGGCAGCGAGGTGATCACGCCGCTGCGAACGACCTCGGGTGAGCTGGTGCTCATTGATCGTGGGTTCCTGCCCCGGCCCCAGGGTCAACCCGATCCGGACGTACTGCCTGCTGCGCCATCCGGTGAGGTGACGGTGGTCGGCTATGTCCGTCGCAACGAGCGCGGCAAGGACAACGCCATCGTCCCGGTGCAGAACAAGGTGCGGCTGATCAACGCACCAGCGATCGGGGCATCCCTCGGCCAACCGGTGCTGGACGGGTACATCTCGCTGCTGAGCAGTGATCCTCCGCAGGGTGCCGAGCTGGTGCCGATCTCACCTCCGGAACTCAGCGAAGGACCCCATCTGTCCTATGCGTTGCAGTGGTTCAGCTTCACCCTGATCGCGGTGGTCGGTGGCTTCGTGCTGATCCGTGGCGATCTCCGCGATCGGCGTCGCGCTCGTGCAGGAGCTCACTAGAATCGCCCAGTGCGATCGAATGAGCCCGGGCCGTTGGATGGCTGGGTCGAACTGCTCAGTTGTCCGGCGTGCGCCGCGCCGATGTTCCGGGCTGACACAGTGGTCGGTTGCCCAACAGGGCACCGCTTCGACATCGCCCGGCAGGGTCATCTGAACCTGTTGCAGCGCGCTGCCCCACTAAACGCCGACACCCCCCAAATGGTCGCTGCGAGGGCACGATTCCTCGACGCGGGTCACTACCGGGCGATCAGTGACGCGGTGCTGCGGCAGGTGTCCTCCGCCAGGAGAATCGTCGAGGTCGGCGCCGGCACCGGTCACCACCTGGCCCGCGTGCTGGACCAGCTGCCCGCAACAACCGGGCTGGCTGTCGACATCTCCTCCGCGGCAGCCCGGAAAGCCGCCAGGGCGCACCCGAGGATGGCCGCCGTCGTCGCCGACACCTGGCAGCGGTTGCCGCTGCGGGACGGCAGCGTTGACGCCGTGCTGTGCATCTTCGCTCCCCGCAACGCCGCTGAGTTCCGACGGGTGCTGAGCCCCGGTGGCGTCGTGGTGGTAGTCAGTCCCAATCCGGGTCACCTGGCCCAGTTCAGGGAGCAGCACGGATTGCTGGGCATCGAACCGGACAAGGCCCGGCACCTCACCGACACCATGTCGCAGTACCTGAGAGCGTCGGGCGGTGAACAGGTCCAGCGGCGGCTGCCGCTGGACGCCGAAGCCGCCCGCGACCTGATCGCGATGGGCCCCAACGCCTTCCACAACACCCCGGAGGCAGCCCCCGCCGTGTCCGCCGTGCTCGATGTGGCGGTGTCGGTGTTCACCCGCACCGACGAGGTGCCGTGATGAGTCTCAGCGATGAGATCCGCAAAACGTGGCGCTACCTTCGTCTCGGCATGGTGTTGCTCACCGTGCTTCTACTGGCCAGTGTTCTGCTGGAGTGGTGGAACACCGGGCCGAGTTGCCTGCAACCGTCGATCAGCGCCTATTACTACACCCCCGCGCAGGGCATTGTGGTCGGATCGCTGGTGGCCATCGGGGCCTGTCTGGTGATCGTCAAGTGCAACACCGAAACCGAGGACGCGCTGCTCAACGTGGCCGGCATGTTCGCGCCAATCGTCGCGCTGGTGCCCACTCCCGGGCAGGGCAGCTGCCGCTCAGCACCCTTGGCGGTGTCCGACGCGCTACCGGGGGTCAACAATGCCGTGGGATCGTTCACCGTTCTGGGAGTGGCTGGCATCGCACTGGCCATCGTGGTCGCCAGTCGGGACCCCCGCGGGATCCAGCCGAGCCACCTCTGGGGTATCGCAGCGGCATCCGTGCTGGTCGCCACTGTGGCATCGTGGTGGCTGCTCAGCCCCGAAACCTTCCTGACCGGGGCGCACTACACCGGTGCCGCGGGCCTGTTCGTCTGCATCTTCGCCGTGGTGGTGTTGAACGCCCTCGATGCCATGACACAACGATTGCGGACCACGTACTGGGCCATCGCTGCCACCATGGCCGGCAGTGTGCTGCTGTTGACAGCGGTCGGGCGGTTGACGGACTGGTCGTGGTCACTGCTCGTCGCAGAGGTGACACTGATCATCTGTTTCGGAGTCTTCTGGATCATCGCCACCAGCGAGTTGTGGAATGCCGGGAGCAGACCCCCCGTGGGTGAGAACCAGCAGAGGCGACGGAAGGATGACGTCCAACAATGAGCACAGTCGGCGATGTGATGCAGGCGATGGATCGACGCTACCCACCAAGGATGGCTGAACCATGGGATCGGGTGGGTCTGGTGCTGGGCGAGCGCACCGCACCGGTTCGCAGAATCCTGTTGACCGTCGACATCACCGACGAGGTGATCCAGCAGGCAGCGCAGGTCTCCGCTGACATGGTCGTCGCGCATCACCCACTGCTGTTGCGAGGCATCCACGGCGTGGATTCGTCTCATCCGAAGGGTCGGGTGCTGCTGGCGGCGATAGCCGCCGGCGTGTCCCTCTTCGCCGCCCACACGAACGCGGACAACCCCGTCGATGGTGTCTCCGACGCCTTGGCCCGCACCCTCGACCTGGACGACATCCGTCCGCTGGAGGCGGACCTGGAACCGGGTCTGGACACCTTGGTGGTGTTCGTGCCCAGCAAAGACCTCAACCCCCTCGTGGACGTGCTCTGCCGAGCCGGCGCCGGAGCAGTGGGCAACTACGACCGGTGCCACTTCCACTCGCCCGGCACCGGCCGTTTCCGTCCTCTGGCCGGGGCGGAGCCACACATCGGTGACGTCGGGCAGCAGAGCGAGGTTGCCGAGTCACGGATCGAGATGGTGCTGCCACGATCTGCGCGCGGCGCGGTACTCGCGGCGCTGCTCGAAGCGCATCCCTACGAGACCCCCGCATTCTCCCTGCTGCCGCAGGCAGATCAGCCGTCCGACAGCGGCCTCGGCCGGATCGGCTCGCTCCCCCACCCGATGCGCGCGACAGAGCTGGCCACGCAGGTCGCTGGTCGGCTGCCCGCCACCGCTGGCGGGGTGAGACTGGCAGGGGATCCGGATCGAATGGTGAGCACGCTGGCCCTACTGGCAGGGGCCGGCGATTCGCATCTGGACGCCGCGCGCCGCAGCGGTGCGGACGCCTACCTGACCTCGGACCTACGTCACCACCCGGCGCAGGAGGCCATCGCCCACGAGGGTTCGCCCGTGCTTCTCGACGTGGCGCACTGGGCCGCCGAATGGACATGGTTGCCGGTGCTGGCGCCGCTGCTTTCAGCCGACCTGACCGATGTGGACATCATCATCTCCGAGATCTGCACCGACCCGTGGGTGCTGGCCCCCGGCACCGGGTTCAGGCGTCACTGAACTGGGTGGCGTACAAGGTGGCGTAGGCCCCGCGTGCGGCGAGCAACTCCGCGTGCGTGCCGCGCTCGGTGATCCGTCCGGCTTCGACGACCAGTATCTGGTCCGCCTTGCGCACCGTCGACAGCCGGTGGGCGATCACGATCGATGTGGTGCCGACCATCGCCACATTCAGCGCCGCCTGCACCGCGGCCTCCGATTCGGAGTCCAGATGGGCGGTGGCTTCGTCCAGCACCACGATTGCTGGCGCCTTGAGCAGCAGCCGGGCGATCGCGAACCGCTGCCGCTCGCCACCGGAGAGCCGGTAGCCGCGCTCCCCCACCACCGTGTCGAGGCCGTCGGGCAACCGGTCCACCAGTGTCTGGATGTGCGCCGCTGAAAGCGCCTGGCGCAGCTCTTCTTCGGTGGCCTCGGGCGCGGCGTACAACAGGTTGCCGCGGATCGTCTCGTGGAACAGGTGCGCATCCTGGGTGACGTAGCCCACCATGTGCTGCAGGGAGAGGAGTGACAGTTCCCGCACATCATCACCGCCCACCAGCACCTGACCTTGGGAGGCGTCATAGAGCCTGGCGACCAGGTTGGTGATCGTCGTCTTCCCTGCTCCCGATGG